>JADGAY010000204.1 GCA_015231775.1 Magnetococcales bacterium
ACCGCCGACCTCTTGAATGCCATTCAAGCGCTCTCCCAGCTGAGCTATGGCCCCAAATCAGAAGCCGGATTTTAATCAGGTCGGATGGGATTGTCAAGCATTTTGTGCACGCTCTCCAAATTGATCTGTTGGCTGCCGGATGCGAGGGGCGATATGGCCGAGATGCTCCACCTGGTATTTATTTCGCGATGGGGGGGCCGGCCTGGCGCGCCTTGAGGTCGTAATCCCCCGAGGCGGTGATGACGACCGGAAGAAAGGTGCCGGGCGGAAAGGTGGCACGCCCCTCCAGACGGGTGATGCCGTCGATCTCCAACGCCTGCCCCGTGGTACGCCCCACCAGACGCGGTGGATGGCTCCCCTCGGCGCCATCGATCACCATCTCCAGTCGTTGGCCGACCTTTTCGGCCAGCTTCTCCCGACTGATCCCCTGTTGCAGGGTCATCAGTTCGGCCCGACGCGCCTCGGCGACCGCCATCGGCACCTTGTCGGGCAGGGTGAAGGCCGTGGCCTCCGGTTCGTCGGAAAAACCGAACACGCCGACGTGATCAAAACGGCTCCTGGCCACGAACGCCCGCAACACGGCAAACTCCGCCTCGCTCTCCCCCGGAAAACCGGTGATGAACACCGAACGCAACACCGCCGCCGGAATCCGCGTCCGAATGCGAACCAGGAGTCGCTCCAGATCGTCGGCGCGCTCCGCGCGGCGCATGCGGCGCAGCACCCCGTCATCGGCATGCTGCAACGGCAGATCGAAATAGGGAAGAATTCGCGTCGAGGCGGCCATGTGGTCGAGCAGCGCGTCGGTGATCAGGGTGGGATAGAGGTACATCAACCGGATCCAGCGCACCCCACGGATCCGCTCCAGACGGGTCAACAGATCCACCAGGGTCAGGCGCGGGGATAAATCGCGCCCATACAGGGTGGTGTCCTGGGAGACGACGATCAACTCACGCACCCCGCCAGCGGCCAGGGCCTCGGCCTCGGCGATGATCTCCTCCAGCGGGCGCGAGCGGAACGGTCCCCGCAGACGGGGAATGATGCAGAAGGTGCAGGGATTGTCACAACCCTCGGCGATCTTTAAATAGGCTGTGTGCGAAGGGGTGGTCAACAGCCGTGGCCCGGTCTCGGAGGCGGGCGAGAAATCCGCCGCCGGCATTGGCGTGATCGGAATGGAAAGCCTCTCGAGCAGGTGATCGTGTCCGGTGGTGCCGGCCAATAGATCGATGGCCGGGATCTCGTCGCGCAGTTTCTCCCCGTGCCGCTGCGCCAGACAGCCGGTCACCACCAGCCGTTTGCCTGGATGGGCTGCCTTGAGGGCCGCCATCTCGGCGATGGCGGCACGCGATTCGGCCTCCGCGTCGGCCTTGAATCCGCAGGTGTTGACCAGCAGGATGTCGGCCTGCTTCGGATCGCTGGTCGGCTCGTGACCCGCCTCCAGAAAACGCCCCAACAGCCGCTCGGCATCGACCACGTTCTTCGGGCAACCGAGCGAGATCAACCCGACCTTGACGCGGCGCTTCCGCGCGGATGATCCGCGACCGCTGGAAGTAGAGGGAGATCCCTCGCCATCCCGCTGGTTCGCGGCGCCCTTGTTCGTCACACGCCCCTGCCAATCGTCACCCACGCATCACTCCCGGAAGTTGGTGAACTGCAACGGGATCTCGTATCCGGCCTCCTTGATGCTGGCGATCGCCTCCTGGAGATCGTCGCGCTTCTTGCCGGTAACCCGCACCTGCTCCCCCTGGATCGCCGCCTGCACCTTGAGCTTGCTGGTCTTGATCCCGGCCACGATCTTTTTCGCCATCTCGGCGTTCACCCCCTGGCGCACCGTGATCTGTTGGCGCTTCATCCCCCCCGAGGCCGTCTCCACGGTGCCGTAGTCCAACACCTTGAGATCCACCTTGCGACGCACCAGCTTCTCTTTCAGCACGTCCAACACCTGATCGAGCTTGTAATCGTCGTCCGCCAGCACCTTGAGCACCGACTCCTCGCGTTCCACCTTGCACTTGGAGCCGCGAAAATCATAACGCGTGGTGATCTCCTTGGTCACCTGATTGACCGCGTTGTCCACTTCCTGCAAATCCACTTCGGAAACCACGTCGAACGAAGGCATGCGTCACTCTCCGGTTGTCACTGGGTGTTTTTTTCCGCGTATTCGATCACATCCACCCCCTTGGGCACCTCGAACCGGAACCGTTCCGCCGGAATCTCGGTGTTGACCCGCCAGGTGCGAAAGAGAATGCGCGAGCGGTTGTTCAGGGAGTCCTCGACCACGAAGTCGCTGATCTCCTCTTTCTTGGGATCCAGGGTGATGGCGATCCAGCGCAGCGATCCCTCCTGGAGCGGGGTGAGCACCACGGCGGGGCGGTCCGGGGATGGACCGGGGATCACCTCCCAGGTGAAGCTCTCCTCGAGCCGTTTGCCGGAGATCAGGAAGCCCGCCGGGCTTTTGTCGAGGCGCGCCGTGGAGGAGCGTGTCACCTGCTTGAGATCCGGTTCGTAATACCAGACCGCGCGGCCATCCGAGACGATCAGTTGCGGATACGGCGCGGTGTAGTCCCACCGGAACTTGCCGGGGCGGGAGGCCGTGAACAGACCGCGACCGTCCCGCGCCTCCGCGGCGTCCCCCTTGATCAGTTGCTGCTCGAATTCGGCCTCGATGGTGCGCAGGCGATCCATGAAGGCTTGCAGTCGTTGCACTTCCGGAGGCTTGGCGGCAGACTGACCCAAGACGGTCGGTGGGTTGATCCCCAGGAGTCCCAAAACCAGGGCGCCGAGCAGGATGCGGCGCACGGGATTGAAAGAAGAGCGTTTTTTCTGGACAAGAAGATAATTTGGCATGAATTTGGCTTTCTTTACAGAATGTAATAATTCCCTTGCAGGGGGATTGTCAAAAGTTTCACGCCACCACGGGTCAATGACGCACATGGATATGAACGACCTGCCCGATCTGCTCTTTCGCGAGCAACCGGACAACTGGGACGAAACGGATCACCGGATCGTCGGCGAGCCGGAGGTCGAAACGTCGGATTCAGGCGTTTTCCAGGCTTCCGCCGTGCAGGGTGATCTGGCCGAGGTCATGGAAAATCTCGCCGGATGGCTGACCGGTCGAATCGCCGTGGAGGTGATAGCTTACTGGAATCCGCGACTCGGGAAAAGTCATTTGCTCTCCCTGGCCCCGTCGGAAGAGAATGGCGCGTTGCCGGAGCTGATCCGGGGGGTGATCGACGGCCCCTTGCCGCGTATTCGACATTGGCGGCGCGGAGCATGGAGTTTCCATCTTTGGATGGGCCCTCCCCTCGACGGCTGGGATCGTCTGTTGATCGTCGAAAAGGGCGGCGCCCTGGATGCCGACGGTTGCAACACCCTGATCCAGGATGCGGCGCGCAACTTCGGGACCGCCCTGCGCCTGGCGCCCATGGCTGTGGTCTGACCCCCCTTCCCGCATCCTGGTCACGCCGAATGGCGCGCCACGGCCATGAAAATCCGCATCTCCCCTTCACCAACTCTCACCGAATCATCCCCGCATCCGCATCATGGCCAGCCATGTCATCGGGAAACCGTGTGTCCCATCGCCTGGGGATCCGCCATCTCGGCCTCCGCTCTTAAAATATCCCGTGCCTGCTCAAAGACCGAAGCAGGGTAGAATCCCGCCTGTCGCTCGACGCGAATCCGTTCGACAAAGCGATCCATCTCCCCCGGCGCGGCGGTCACGCTCGTGAAGGCCCCCCCAGCCAGTCGCGATTGGGGGGACAACTCGACGCGAAAGGCCGGTTCTCGCCAGGTCCCCCCCCGCGCCGGTGGACGGGTCCACTCCGTGGAACGGTCCAGACGTGGCAGGGGTTGGGGATGTCCGGAGGGGGAGTAGAGCAACAGGGAGGTTTCGGAGTGTTGTTCCCGTGGTTCGGGAAGCATCGCCTGGTCGGCGCGTCGCAGGAGATCGGCCAGCCCCTGGACCATGCGGGTGAGGGTGATGCGTGCCGATTGCAGGGACCAGATGCTTGAATTTTCGTCGCTCGGACACTCTTTTTTGGCCGCGGGTTCCGGAAAAAAAGGCGTGGCGATGCGATTCAGGGTCGCGCCAAGCCAGTCGAGAGAGGCCTGGAGAAGGTGATCCGCGGAGATCATGGGGTTGCCTCGCGCTCGGCATCATGAGATGGGTGAGAAAAAGGGCGCCTGTCGGCGCATGAATACCGTTAATAACCCGCCAAACCGTGGGCGTCAAGGGCGCTGGATCGGGCCAGGATGAACGCTGTCCCACCCCTGCCTGGTCCAATAGGTAGAGCTTACCGGAGACACTCCACCATCTGCTGGAACCGTTCGGCCTGGATCCCCTTGCCGAGGCTTTGGGACTTGGCCCGATCACCCGCGAGCACGGCTGGGATGATCTCCCCCATGCGGGTACTCTTGAAAGGCTCCCAGACCTTCTTGAACCGTTCCAGCCGCTCACGGGTTGCCGGAGGGGTGGCCCGGTTGTCGAGCAGAGCGGTCACCCTCTGGTCGATCTCCTTTTGGGAGAGGGAGAGTTCGTCGATCAACCCTTTTTTCTGGCCTGGATCCCGACTGTCCACGAGGGTGAGCAGTTTGACCCGCGAGGCGCGCAGCAGGGCCAGGATCTCCGGGAGATCATCCGCCACGCCGGGCGGGGTCAGGGCGAGAAACAGGGCCAGGGTCGTGGCGGGCAGGAGGAGCGGTCTCTTCATCGGCGCGTCCCACGGGTCTGAGAGGCTGTTTGGCAAATGCCAAACAGCCGATGCGGGCCATGCATGGCCCGCC
>JADGAY010000024.1 GCA_015231775.1 Magnetococcales bacterium
CCACACCTACTCTTTGATCCATGACGATCTGCCCGCCATGGACGACGATGACCTCCGACGCGGGGTGCCCACCTGTCACAAGGCCTTTGACGAGGCCACGGCGATTCTGGCCGGGGATGCCCTGCTGACCTTCGCCTTCGAGCTGGCCGCCACCCCGATTCCCGGTCAACCGGATGGGGTGGTGCTGGCCATGCTTGTCCAACTGGCACGGGATGCCGGAATCTTCGGCATGGTGGGCGGACAGATGCTCGACATGCAGGCGGAAAACCGGGAGACCACCCTGGCCGAACTGCAAAACATCCATGTCCACAAGACCGGCGCCCTGATTCGCGCCTCCTGTCTGATCGGCGCGCGTCTCGGCGGCGGGGACGAAACCCAAATCCGTCACCTCAACCGCTTCGGCGAGGCCTTTGGCCTGGCGTTCCAGATCACCGACGACATCCTGGACGTGGTTGGCGACCCCACCATCATGGGCAAGCGTCCCGGCAACGACCAAAAACACCAGAAAGCCTCCTACCCGGCCCTGATGGGACTCCCCCAGGCCCGCCAGGAGGCAGAAAACATGGTCAACGAGGCCCTCACCGCCCTCTCCTCCTTCTCCGCGTCCGCGGATCCGCTGCGCGCCCTGGCGGGCCTGCTGCTGGATCGGACCCATTGAGACGAAGATACCCATCATGTACCCCCTGCTCAACACCATCCACGAACCCCATCAATTGCGTCTCCTGCCGGAATCCTCCCTGCGGCAACTCGCGGACGAATTGCGCGAATTCACCATCGATACCGTATCCAAGACCGGCGGACACCTGGGCGCGAGTCTCGGCGTGGTGGAGCTGACCGTGGCTTTGCACTACGTCTTCGACACCCCGGAGGATCGCCTGATCTGGGATGTGGGCCATCAATCCTATCCCCACAAAATCCTCACCGGACGGCGCGAACGGATGACCACCCTGCGCCAACGGCACGGTTTGTCCGGTTTCACCAACCGCTCGGAGAGCCCGTATGATCCCTTTGGCGCGGGCCACTCCTCCACCTCGATCTCCGCGGCCCTGGGCATGGCCATGGCCAGCCGCCGCCAGGGCAACGACCGTCATGCCATCGCCGTGATCGGGGATGGCGCCATGACCGCCGGCATGGTCTTCGAGGCCCTCAACAACGCCGGCGATCACCAGAAACAGGTCAACCTGATCGTCATTCTGAACGACAACGAGATGTCGATCTCGGCCAATGTCGGGGCCTTCTCGGCCTATTTGAGCCGCATCATGAGCGGACGCACCTACACCCGCTTGAAGGGTGGCACCGGACGCATGCTCGGACGCATCTCCCCGCCGCTTTTGGACGCGGCCCGCAAGGCCGAGGAGCACGTCAAGGGACTGCTCACTCCCGGCACCCTCTTCGAGGAGCTGGGCTTCGACTACTTCGGCCCCATCGACGGCCACGATTTCAATCAGCTCCTCCCCACCCTGCGCAACGTGCGCGAACTGCCCGGCCCGATCCTGGTGCATGTGGTCACCAAGAAGGGCAAGGGGTTCATGCCCGCCGAAAAAAATCCCTGCACCTACCACGGGGTCAACCCCTTCGACCGGCGCCAGGGTGTGATGCCGGCCCGGGATGTCACCCCCTCCTATACCCAGGTCTTCGCCGAAACCCTGGTCGAGCTGGGACGGGCCGACCCGCGCATCATGGCCATCACCGCCGCCATGCCCGAAGGAACCGGCCTCAGCGAGTTCAACGAGCAGTTCCCGGATCGCTGCTTCGATGTCGGCATCGCCGAACAGCATGCCGTCACCTTTGCCGCCGGACTGGCCTGCGAGGGGTACATCCCGGTGGTGGCCATCTACTCCACCTTCCTGCAACGGGCCTATGATCAACTGATCCACGACGTGGTGTTGCAGAAGCTTCCGGTGGTCTTCGCCCTGGATCGGGCCGGCATCGTCGGCGCGGATGGTCCGACCCATGCCGGCGCCTATGACCTCACCTTCCTGCGCGCCATCCCGGATCTGGTGCTCATGGCCCCGGCAGACGAAAACGAATTGCGTCACATGCTGGCCACCGCCGTCGCCCTTGGCGGACCGGTGGCGCTGCGCTATCCGCGCGGCTCGGCCTTGAACCTCCCCAGGGAGCGCCCGCGCCAATTGACAGTCGGCGAAGGACGGATCCTGCGCGAGGGGCGGGATATCTCCCTG
The DNA here is from genome assembly GCA_015231775.1 of Magnetococcales bacterium. Taxonomy (GTDB): domain Bacteria; phylum Pseudomonadota; class Magnetococcia; order Magnetococcales; family Magnetaquicoccaceae; genus Magnetaquiglobus. Next base: position 2,184 of record JADGAY010000024.1, read on the forward strand.
GTCGCCATCGGCCAACCGGTGCACATGGCCCTGCATGTCGCCGAAAAACTGGCCGAGGATGGGATCGAAGTCGGGGTGTTCGACGCCCGTTTCGCCAAACCCCTGGACGAGGCGCTGCTGCGACGGGCCGCCCAGGCCCCCCTCCTCCTCACCCTCGAGGAGAACACCCTGTGCGGCGGCTTCGGCGCGGCGGTGCTGGAGTTCCTGGCGCGGGACGGGCTGCTCGACGCCGGACTCAAGGTGCGCAACATCGGTCTGCCGGATCGCTTCATCCCCCACGGCACCCAGGCCGAACTGCGCGCGGAATTGGAACTCGACGCCATGGGCCTACTCGGCAGAATCCACGCGCTGCGGATGTAACCCCCCGCCGCTCTTGGCACGCCAATGGCATGTGCAACCCCGTGCCGTGGATTTCCTCTTCATCCCCAAAGGGTTGCCGTCATGTCGATCAATCTGTCCAAATCCTCCACCTGGTTGGCCGTGCTTGGAAGCGCAGCCCTGGCCCTGGGAACGCAAGCCTGCGGCGGCGGTGGCAAAGACAACGCCTCCGCTCCCACGATCGCTTCCAATGGCACCGGCGTCTTTCTGGATGCACCCGTGGCGGGCATCGACTATTTCGGCAGTGCTGGCTCAACCGGCACCACCAACGACAAGGGGGAGTTCTCCTACTGGCTCGGCGAGATCATCGACTTCCATATCGGTGGTCGGGATGGGTTGAAACTCGGTCAAGTCCAGATCGGACAAGTCGGGGCCACGGCCACGGATGGCAAATACTACGTCACGCCGCTGGATCTGGTGCAGCACGAGGAGAACGCCTCCACAGCCAACCCGAAGACGATCGATCTGACCGACACCCGCGTCAAAAACATGGCATATCTGCTCCAGGCCTTGAACGCCGGCACCGGCACCACCCTGGACCTGCGTGGAATCGATACCGCACAACTCCTGAAATACAAGCTGCTGGTCAATTTCGCCTCGTCGCTCGCCTTTGATGGGGATGGCACGTTAAAGAGTTCTTTCCTGGATACCGTCCACAAAGACAAAGGGAACCGCGCCACCACCGCCCTGACGGTGAACAACGCCGTGGCAACCATGGAGACGCATATCAAGCAGCGGTTCAACGGCAACTACTACGGCACCTGGAACAACACCAGCACCACCAAGAGTGGCACCTGGCAGTTCACCATCACCAACGGCGTGCTCTCGGGCGGCACCTATGCCGGAGGCGAAACCGGCACCTTTACCGGTACGATCTCCCACATGGGCGTAGTCACCCTGACCGGCGACGCCAACAGCATCATTACCGCCGGGGACACGGATCTGTTGCGGATCAACCACGACGGAACGGTCGGATGCAAGGTGTGCAAAACCACCCAGATGCGTGGCGAACGGGAGTTGGATTACGCCGGCACCTGGACCATGAAGGCCACGCGTGAAGGGTTCGGCGCACTCAAGAACATCAACGCCGCCGAGTGCGGCGTTCTGGACCAGACGATCGGCGTGACCATCGCCAAAACCGAATCCGGTGGTTACACGATTCAATTCGCCAACAACAGAATCGGCTCCCAGGGTACGTTGACGACAACCAAAAAGGGGTTCAGCTTCACCCTGACCGGAACCACCAATGACAACAATCACTGGCCATTCACCTGGAATGGTTCGGCCACGTGCGTCAACGATTTCACCTGCTTCGGGGAAGGATCCTACACCCTCGACTCCACGGTTTCCGGAACGCACTATCTCTGCACCACGGCCCAGAGCGATCTGTATCGGCGTGCCTATTGATCCGCCGGAAGATCAAGGCGCGTCGGGACGCTCGTCTGCCCGATCAGGCCTGCGTGGCAATGCGTAAACGTCTGGATCTTCTGCTGATCGAACGGGGTCTGGCCCCGGATGAAATCCGGGCCCAGGCGTTGATCCTGGCCGGCAAGGTGCTGGTCAACGATCGGGCGGATGGCAAGGCCGGCTCCCTGATCGCGGAGGAGGCCCGGATTCGTCTCAAGGATCCCCCCCTGGCGTGGGTATCCCGGGGGGCCTTGAAACTCAAGGCCGCCCTCGAATCACACAACCGGGATCTGACCGGCTTGACCTGCCTGGATGTGGGGGCCTCGACCGGCGGGTTCACCGATGTGATGCTCGCCCACGGCGCGGCCAGGGTCTTTGCCGTGGACGTGGGCCACGGTCAACTGGCCTGGAAACTCCAGACCGATCCGCGGGTGGTGGTGATGGACCGCTGCAACATCCGTCATCTGCGCCCCGAGGATCTCCCGACCCCGGTGGATTTTCTCGCCTCGGACATCAGCTTCATCTCCCAAACCCTGGCCCTGCCCCCGTCGGTGGCCTGCCTGCGACCCGACGGTCACGGGGTGGTGCTGATCAAGCCCCAATTCGAACTGCCACGCCATCTCATCGACAAGGGAGGCGTGGTGCGCGATCCCGGCTTGCACGAACAGGCGATTGCCAAGGTGCGCGCCGCCGGCGACGCACTCGGCCTGACCACCCTGGAGATCCTCCCCTCCCCGATCGCCGGTCCGGCGGGCAACCGGGAGTTTCTTTATTGTTTTTGCAAAGAACCCCTCGCATAGCACGCAATCCGGTTGAATCACTGGCCTGGACAGCGTTATATTGGTGCTCGTGGACGCCGTACCGCCCCGGCGGTGGCGTCTCTCCGAACATGAACGCACCACCCATCCAGGACTCCCTTCGATGAAAAAATGGCTTTGGATCATCCTCGTTCCCGTCGTGCTGATCGTGGCCGCGGCGGTCGTCGTCCCCTCCCTGATCGATCCCAATCAGTACAAGCAGCAACTCTCCACCCTGGTGAAAGAAAAAACCGGGCGCGACCTGACGGTCAACGGCGCGATCAAGATCACCGTGTTCCCCTCCGCCGGGGTCTCGTTGGAGGATGTCACCCTGGGTGATGCCCCCGGTTTCGGGGCCGAGCCCATGGCCAAGGTGGCCCGTCTGGATGTGCGCACCAAGCTGATGCCGCTGTTGTCCAAGCGGGTGGAGGCGGACAAGGTGGTGGTGGAGGGTTTGCGGCTCAAACTGGCCAAGGATGCCAAGGGACAGACCAACTGGAGCGATCTGACCGGTCCCAAGAGCGCCCCCGCCACCACGCCAACCACGGACAAGGCCGCCACGCCGGCGGACAAGAAGCCTGCCGCGCCCACGGGCGAGAAGATCGCGCCGGCCACCGCCCAGACCGCCAAGCCCGCCGAAGCCCCCGCCAGCGGCGCGGGGGGCACGGGGTTGGCGTCGATCACCCTGGCCGGGGTGGAGATTCGCGACGCCCAGGTGAGCTGGGACAACGCGGTCTCTGGCGCGCAATACACCTTCAAGAAGGTGCGCCTGGTGACCGGCGAACTCGCGCCCGGCCAACCGGTGGCCCTGGAGTTCGAAAGCGATGTCGAGCGAATCAAGCCGGCCACGAATGCCCATCTGAGCCTCACCGCCACGGTGCGTCCGTCGGCGGACGGCAAGGGGGTGCAACTCCAGAAAACCAATCTCGGCCTGACCCTCAAGGGTGGCGAGGGATCGCCGGTGACCAGCGCCGACCTGCGCCTGGCCGCCGACATCGACGCCCTGTTGGACGGCTCGATGGTCAAGGCCCAGGGGCTGGATCTGACGGTCAAGAGCGAGGGCGGACCAGCTCCGCTCGCCAAGGCCGAATCCAAACTGCGTGGCCAACTGGAGGTCACCTCCACCACGATCAGACTCTCCGGCGTGAGCCTGGATCTCAAGGGGGATGGCAAGCCCGGCGCGGCCTTCGGCCATCTGGAGGCGCTCTACAAGGGGGATATCGACGGCCAACGCCAGGGGATGAACCTGGTTCTGCCGGCCATGGAACTGGCGCTCAAGGCCGATGGAGGCACCCTGCCTGCCGGTGGGGTCGATCTCAAACTCACCGCCCGCGCCGAGGTCGATGGCCTCAAGCAGACCGCCCGTCTGACCGCCTTGAAGGTGGAGGGGATGGAGCAGGTGAAAGCCGAGGGGGGGCTCAACGTGAGCCGCTTCGCACCCCTGACCCTCTCCGGGGATCTGGATCTGCAACCCCTGAATCTCCGCACCCTGCTGACCAAACTGGGGCAGAAACTCCCGGCCACCGCCGATGACAAAAGCCTGACCGCCCTGAAGGTGAAAACCGGCTTCGCGCTGGACGGGCAGAAGGTGGGCCTGAACCGCCTGGAGGCCAAACTCGACGACACCCAACTCAAGGGCAACGTCACCTGGCCGCTTGGCGGTGGCAACACCATGCGGGTGGATCTGGAGGTCGATACCCTGGATCTGGATCGCTATCTGCCGCCCAAGGCCGCCCCTAGCGGCGGCGACAGCAAGCCCGCCGAGGCCGGTGCCAAGCCCGCCGATTCCGCTCCCAAGCCTGCCCCCAGCGGCGAGGGTGGCGAGATCCCGGTGGAGCCCCTTAAAAAGCTCGACATGGACGGCAAGATCCACATCGGCCAGTTGAAGTTCGGATCCGGCAAGTTCCAGGATGCCCAGGTGGTGTTGAAGGGCAAGGATGGCCTGTTGAAGCTCGAGCCGGCCTCGGTGAAGCTCTACGGCGGCTCGACCCGGATCGATGCCACCCTGGACGTGCGCGGCCAGGTGCCCATGCTGACCTTGAAGCAGAATCTCCAGGGGGTGCAAATTGGCCCCTTGCTGAAGGATCTGGCCAACGAAGAGAGCCTCACCGGCACGGCCAATCTGGATGTGGATGTCCGTTCCACGGGACGGAACCTGGCCGCCATCAAACAGGATCTGGATGGCAAAGTCGGTTTCGTGGTCAAGGATGGGGCCTATCTCAAGATGGACCTCAACCATTCGATCCGCCAGGCTTATGGCGCCTATGCGGCCACCAGGGGGCGCGCCCTGTCGGTGGGAGAGGATACCGGTCGCACCCCGTTCACCTCACTGGATGGGTCCGCCGAGATCAACAACGGCCTGTTGGAGAGCAAGAACATCCAGGCGGTCTCACCGGCCTTGAAACTGACCGGGGCCGGCAAGGTGGACCTGCCGAAGAATCAGCTCGATTTCACCTTCAAGGCCAACGTGCTGGCCCTGGATGACGTGGATACCCAAAGCGTCAAGGATCTCAAGGGGATCGCCATTCCGGTGCGCATCCACGGCGATCTGGCCCATCCTGCCAAGCAGATCGATCTGGAAGGATTGCTCGCCGAGGGGCTCAAGACCAAGGCGTTGGAGAAGGTGCAGGAGAAGTTGGGCGGCAAGCTCGGAGATGCCCTGGGCGGCAAGTTGGGGGAGAGGCTTGGCATCAAGGGGGCCGAAAAACCGGCCCAACCGACTGGTGATGCCAATACCGCCCCATCCGGGAGTGGCGGCAAGAGCGCGCCGCTGGATGAGTTGAAGAAGGTGTTGCCATTCGGGCGATAAGGGTGGTTGCGGGGAGTCCGGGGGCGTTTTACCTCCCTGGGCTTCCCCTGATCCAATGCCCTCCCAGAGGGCACGTCGTGTGGCAAGACAGATCCGGATCGCCCATCACGACAAAAGACCCGCTCAGACGGTGGCCAGCATGTCCACCTCTGGCGCGCAGACGGTGGCCGGCATTTCCTCTGCCGGCTCCAGCCGCGCGCTCACCTCGTGCAACACCCGCAGAAGCTGCCGTTTGCTGATCGGCTTGGTCAAGTGCTCGTCGCACCCCTGCTCCAGGCTCTCCTCCCGCCGCTCCTTGGTGGCATGGGCGCTTAGCCCGAGCTTAACACACCATAAAAAATAAATTTAAATATCAATATATTACGAGGTGAATTATTGGCAAGTGGCACTACAAATTCATGATTCTTTGATTTGACCCCTCAGACAACCATCTTTTTCACGGCGCCTGGGCTTGGATTGAAACCGACAGCTTGATAGATTTTTTTCTGAGCAGGTTCTGCCGTGGTAGCCTTGCGCACGATGCCCGTTTGCCCTGCGAAAACGCCTTCCAGGAGGTCCAGGTACGCAAAAAACAGAAGAACCAAAAATGAAACCCGCACACCCATGCATCGGCTATCAAGGCTCAACCCGACATCACCACCACCCGCAATTCACCCTCGGCCAGGGTCACCAGCAGCCGTGATCCGGACGGACAGGCCGCGGCGCAACGGACGATGCCCCCCTGTTCATCCCGCACCAGCGCATAGCCGCGCGCCAGCACCCCCATGGGGGAGATCGCCCCCAGGCGGGCCTCGGACAGCCGCGCCCGTTCCCGATGCAAGGCCAGCTCCACCCGCATGCGCCGGATCAACAGTTGCTCCAGATGGATCAACCGCGCCGCCCGCAACGCCAGGGGCCGCCCCCGCTCCCATTGGGTCAGACGCTCGGCGCGAAAGGCCACATCCTTGGCCCGGCGCGCGAGCAACTGCCGCATGGCCCCTTGCAGACGCTCCTGCAACGCATCGCAGCGCAGACGGGCCTGATCGATGCGCCGGCGCGGATGGGTCAAGCGGGCCGCCAGAGCCAGACCGCTCTCCCGGCGTGACCGAATCATCCCGCGCATGGTCAGAACGAGCCGCTCCCGCAGACGCGCCACCCGCTCCATGAGCAGCCGCTTCTCCGGCATGGCCAGTTCGGCGGCGGCGGTGGGGGTGGAGGCGCGCGCGTCCGCGACCAGATCGGCCAGGGTCACATCGATCTCATGACCCACCGCCGAGATCACCGGCATTGGCGATTCGGCGATGGCCCTCACCACGATCTCACTGTTGAAGGCGGCCAGATCATCCGCCGAGCCACCCCCTCGTCCGCACAGGATCACCTCGGCGCGACCGTCCACTGCGAGCCGTCGCAGGGCGCGGGCGATCTCCTCGTCCGCCCCCGCCCCTTGCACGCGGGCATGGGCCAGCAGCAGAGAGAAGCCCGGAAAGCGACGCGCCAGGGTGCGGGTGATGTCGTGGATGGCCGCTCCCGAGGCCGAGGTGACCACGCCGATGGCCCGCGGCAGGAGCGGCAAGGCCCGCTTGCGGGAGGCCGCGAACAGCCCCTCGGCGCTCAACCGGGCATGGAGCGCCAACAGGCGCTCCCGTTCGTCGCCGGCGCCGTCGGATTTGATCCCCTCGACCACCAGTTGGTATTCGCCCCGCGGTGGATAGACCGAAATCCGCCCGGTCACCACCACCGCATCCCCAGGGCGAGGCAGCGTGGGGATGCGCAGGCGGGTGGTCTTCCAGATCACGGCGCGGATGCGCGCCTGGACATCGATGAGGGCGAAGTAGACATGCCCGGAGGGGGCCGGCTTCCAATCGGCGATCTCGCCGCGCACCTGAAGGTAGGGATACCCCTCCTCCAGGAGCGCGCGGATCTCCTCGTTGAGCTGGCTGACGGTCAAACAGGGTGTGAGTTCGCGCATGCGGTTTACCGGGTGGCGGGCTGGGGCAACAGACAGGTTTTCGCCTGCAACTCCTCGGTGAGCACCCGCACGTTTTCGGTGTAATCCACCGGCACGTCGATCAGGTGGACCCCGCCGGCGTTCAGGCACCCCTCGAGGAGCGGCAACAGTTCGGCGGCGGAACCCACCCGATGGCCCTGGGCGCCGTAGCTCTGGGCGTAGAGCACGAAATCCGGATTGGTGAAGGTGAGACCATAATCCGGAAGCCCCATGCTCTCCTGTTTCCAACGGATCATGCCGTAGGCGTCATCGCGCAGAATCACCACCACCAGATCCATGCCGAGCCGGACCGCCGTTTCCATCTCCTGGGAGTTCATCATGAACCCCCCATCCCCGCACACCGATACCACCTTGCGGCCCGGATGGACCATCTTGGCGGCGATCGCCGAGGGGAGACCGGTGCCCATGCTGGCCAGGGCGTTGTCGAGGAGCACGGTATTTTGACGCCGGGCCGGGTAGTTGCGGGCGATCCAGAGTTTGTACATGCCGTTATCGAGAGCCAGAATCCCATCCTCGGGCATGGCCCGGCGCAGATCGGCCACGATCCGTTGCGGCAACAGCGGGTAGTTTTCGGCGTCGGCGCGATCGACCACATGCCGGGCGTGCTCCTCCCCGACCTGATGGAAATAGGAGAAGTCCCAATCCGGCGAGGGAACCAGCAGCCGGGTCAAGGCGTCGATACCACGGGCGATATCCCCCACCACTTCGAGTTCCGGGAAGTAGACATCATCGATCTGGGCCGGGGTGAAGTTGATGTGAATCACCGCCGCGGATCCCCCATGACCCATGATCGCCGGCGGTTTTTCGGTGACATCGTGGCCCACGGCGATGATCAGATCGGCCCACTCGATGGCGCAATGGAGATAATCCCCATCGGTCAGGGCGGCGGTGCCCAGATAGCCGGCCCGCTCTTCATCCACCACCCCCTTGCCCATCTGGGTGGAGACAAAGGGGATGCCGGTCTTCTCCACGAAGGCGGTGAGGCTCTGGGAGACCCGTTTGCGGTTGGCCCCGGCGGCGATCAGCAGCAGCGGACGTTTGGCGGTGGCGATCCGTTCGGCGGCGGTAATCAGCGCATCCGGATCCGGGGCGGCGCGGCGCGAGTTGATCTTGCGCAGCGGGGTGGCATCGGTGTAGTCGCGGGCGATATCTTCCGGCAGTTCCAGGTGGGTGGCGCCGGGTCGCTCCTCCTCGGCGCGCTTGAAGGCCTCGCGCACCAGGGAGGGGATCTTGTCCGCCGAGGGGATCTGTTCGGCCATCTTGGTGATGGGGCGCATGGTGCCCACCACGTCGATGATCTGGAAGCGACCCTGCTTGCTCTTTTTGATCGGCTTCTGGCCGGTGATGGCCACCAGGGGCATGCCGCCGAGCTGGGCATAGGCCACGCCGGTGATCAGGTTGGTGGCTCCGGGTCCGAGGGTGGCCAGCACCACCCCGGCCTTGCCGGTCAAACGACCAAAGGTGGCGGCCATGAAGGCGGCAGCCTGCTCGTGCCGGGTGAGCACCAGTTCGATGGAAGAGGCGCGGATCGCCTCCAGAAAGTCGAGATTCTCCTCCCCCGGCACGCCGAAGATCCGTTCCACCCCCTCGGCTTCCAGACATTTGACGAAGAGGTCGGCAGCCTTGAGCCCCTCGGATGAAGCGGATGGGGAGAGCGTTGTGTCCATAATTTTTTTTCACCAGTTTTCATGAGTGAATGGGAGCCATCATGGTATATCGATCCGGCATCGGAAGAGAAGTTCCCTTGGCTGTTGTCGCTCTTGTTGTTGGCTCGTGGGAGATGATACAGTCCGAAGCGTTGTCGAATGCATGGGTCTATTCACTTGGGAGACGGAGATGATTACCCTGGCCATGACCGGCGCCTCCGGGGCGCCCTACGCCTTGCGCCTGTTGGAGCGGCTGCTGCTGGCCGGGGAGCGGGTGGATCTGGTGATCTCGGAGGCGGGACGGGAGCTGTTGCGCCAGGAGTGCGGGCTGGATCTCGGGGAGGAGAGCGGCGCGGGGGTGGTGGCGCGGCTGGGGGATTTTTTCACCCGGCATGCCGGAGACGCGCCGCCCTTGACCGGGTTGCGACACTTCGGGGTGCGGGATTGGCAGGCGCCGCTGGCCTCCGGCTCCTCCGGGGCGCGGGCCATGGTGGTCTGTCCCTGCTCCATGGGGACGCTCGCCGCCATTGCCCACGGCCTGTCGGACAACCTCCTCGAACGGGCCGCCGACGTGGCCCTGAAAGAGCGCTGGCCTCTGATCCTGGTGACCCGCGAAACCCCGCTCTCGGTCATCCATCTGGAGAACATGCTCGCCGCCACCCGCGCCGGCGCGGTGATCCTGCCCGCCTCCCCCGGCTTCTATCACCGTCCGGAGCGCATCGATCAACTGCTCGATTTCATCGTCGATCGCATCCTCATGCGCCTCGGCGTGCCCATCGACGCCCCCTCCCACGGCTGGCCCATCCACCCCGCGGATGGGCGCGACCAGGGTAACAAAGTTTAAAGAAGGTTTGACTCCAGGCGCGGCGGTGTTAAACTGCATGCTTTGAGGAGTATCTTTTGGGAAACGTTCAGGCGATCCCCTTGTCAACCGGGTGATCCGCCTTTTTTTGTCGATGAGAGTTCCGACATGAAGAAAGTGGAAGTCCTGGCCCCGGCGGGCAATCTGCCCTCCCTGCGGGCCGCCGTGGACAACGGCGCGGACGCGGTCTATTTCGGCTTTCGCGATGCCACCAATGCCCGCAATTTCGAGGGGTTGAACTTCTCGGAAAGCGAGGCGGCCCAGGGGATCGCCCATGCCCGCGGTCACGGGGTCAAGGCCAACGTGGTGCTCAACACCTTTCCCCAGGTGGGCAATCCGGAACCCTGGTACCACGCGGTCGATGTGGCGGCCAACCTCAAGGCCGATGCCATCATCCTGGCCAATGCCGCCATGCTCAAGTATTGCCACGAACGCCACCCGCAACTGCCGATCCATCTCTCGGTGCAGGCCTCGGCCAGCAACGCCGAGGCGATTCGATTCTACAAACGGCACTTCAACATCGCCCGCGTCATCCTGCCCCGGGTGCTCACCGCGCCGGAGATCCGTCGCCTGCACGACAAGCTCGAGGATGTCGAACTCGAGGTGTTCGCCTTTGGCGGGTTGTGCGTCATGGCCGAGGGGCGCTGTCACCTCTCCTCCTTTGTCACCGGCGTCTCCCCCAACATCGAGGGGGTCTGCTCCCCAGCCCGCGCGGTCCGGTTCGAAAACTTAAACGGCAAACTCCGCACCCGTCTGGGCGGGGCGCTGATCGCCGAATACCAGGAGGGCGAGGATGCCGCCTATCCGACCATCTGCAAGGGGCGCTTCGAGGCCAACGATCGGGTCTACCACGTCATGGAGGAGCCGGGCTCCCTCAACATCCTGGAGATCCTGCCCCAGGTGATCGAATCCGGCGTGGCCTCGCTGAAGATCGAGGGACGGCAGCGCACCAAATCCTACGTGGCCACGGTCACCAAAACCCTCCGTCAGGCGGTCGATTCCTACTACGAGGATCCTTCCGCCTATCGGGTCAAGCCGGCCTGGGTGCGCACCCTGAACGCCACCTCCGAGGGGACCACCCACACCCTGGGCACCTACGAGGAGAGCTGGCAATGATCCAGATCGCCATCGGTCCGGTGCTCTTCGACTGGGGACGCTCGGCCCTGAAAGCCTTCTATCGCCGCATGGCCCACGAAACGCCGGCGGATATCCTCTATCTGGGCGAGGTGATCTGTTCGAAACGCCAAGGGTTGAGCCTGGAGGATGTGGCCGAACTGGCCCGCGAAATCAAGCCCACCGGCAAGGAGTTGGTGCTCTCCACCCTCGGTCTGGTGATGAGCGACGCGGAGCAGGAGGATCTCCACCGCTTGAAGGATCTGGCCATCGCCCTGGATCTCAAGATCGAGGCCAACGACATGGCCGGCATCGGAGCCGCCGAGGGGCACAGGCTGGTTGCCGGCCCCCATGTGAATGTCTACAACCCGCAAACCCTGGACTTTCTCCAGGAGGTCGGGGTGGAGCGCATGGTCTTTCCGGTGGAGCTGCCCGAGTCCTCCATTCGCGGCATCGTGTCGGCTCCCCGCGCCCACCCGGTGGCGTTCGAACTCTTCGCCCACGGCAAACTGCCCCTCACCTTCTCGGCACGCTGTTACACGGCGCGGGCTTTCAAGCTCTCCAAGGCCAACTGTCAATACAAATGCGGCGACTTCCCGGACGGCATGGTGACCCGCACCCAGGAGGGCGAGGGGCTTTTGACCATGAACGGCATTCAAACCATGTCGGAGAAGGTGCACACCCTGATCGCCGACGTGCCGCGTCTGGCACCCCTCGGGATCGATATCGTCCGCATCTCCCCGCAAAGCCAACACATGAACGACATCATCGCCATCTGGCGCCAAACCCTGGATGGGGAGCTGGCGCCCGAGGAGGCCTTGACGCGCCTTCAACGTTGCAACAACGATGAACCGTTCTGCAACGGCTATTTTCACGGTCAACCGGGCATGGCGTTTCACCGGGCCTGAACGGTTTTTAACGTGGCCGCCCCCGCGAGGGGGTCTCGGCTGGGGTGAGGGGGTTCTCCCCATCATTGGCGATCATTTTTGGCGGTTTTCACACCAGGGGAGTTGCAACCATGCAGATCGACAACGCGATTTTGGATCAGATCACCCAGAATGTGATGGGGATGTTCAACAAGGTGGGCGAGACCCGCGAGGAGATCCGAAAAAAGGCCCACGACATGGTACGCGAGGGGGTGGAACATTTCGATCTGGTGACCCGTGAGGAGTTCAACGTGGTCAACGAGATGTTGAGCGAAACCCGCATCCGCGCCGAGGCGTTGGAAAAACGGGTGGTGGAACTCGAGGCGGCCCTGGCCCGTCTGGGAGGCGAACCGACATGAGCCGCGCGGTGAACGGATCGGGGCTGCATCGGGCCTATCTCGCCGGCGAATGGGTGGAGACCGATGCGACGCTGGAGGTGGTCAATCCGTTCAACGGGGCGCGGGTGGCCCAGGTGGCGTTGTGCGGAGCCCGTGAGATCGATCGGGCCCTGGATGCGGGAGTCGAGGCCCTGGAGGAGACCCGCCGGCTCGAACCGTGGCAGCGGGCCAAGGCTTTGGCCTTTGTCCGCGACGGCCTGATCCAACAGCGCGAGACCTTTGCCCGCGTTCTCTCCCAGGAGAACGGCAAGACCCTGGCCGAATCCCGACTCGAAATCGATCGCGCGGCGGCCACCTTCGACATCGCCGTGGGCGAGGCAACCCGCATCTACGGCGAAGCCTATGACCTGGGGATCAACCCCCTGGGGGCCGGACGCCGCGCCCTGGTGCGCCACTACCCGATCGGCGTGGTGGCCGGCGTGGCGCCGTTCAACTTCCCGCTCAATCTGGCCATCCACAAAATCGCCCCGGCCATGGCCGCCGGCTGCCCGATCGTCCTGAAACCGGCCTCCAAAACCCCGGTGACCGCGTTGATGCTGGCGGAAATCATCCAGGGGTCGGGTTGGCCCCTCAAGGCCTTCTCGGTGCTCCCCTGCGACCGGCAGGCCGGTCAAATGCTGGTCGAGGACGACCGCATCAAGCTGCTCAGCTTCACCGGCTCCCCGGAGGTGGGCTGGAAGATGAAACAGCAGGCCGGACGCAAAAAAGTGGTGCTGGAACTCGGCGGCAACGCCGGTCTGATCGTGGATCGCGACGTGACGGATTGGGATCGGGTGATCAATCGGGCGGTGACCGGAGCCTTTTACCAATGTGGCCAGGTGTGCATCTCGGTGCAGCGGATCTTCGTGCATCAGGAGGTGATCGGCGAATTCCGCGCCCGCTTCAAAAAGGCCGCCGAGGCGCTCCGTCCCGGCGATCCCCTCGATGAGGCCACCACCCTCGGTCCGATGATCGACCGGGCCAATCGGGAACGGTTGCAGCTCTGGATCCGCGAAGCCATGGATCTGGGCGCGGAACTGGTGACCGGCAACGAAACCCCACCCCTGGGACAGGGCAACTGCCTGACCGCCACCATCCTCGAAGAGGTCGATCCCGGATGCCGGGTGGTGGCCGACGAGGCGTTCGGACCGGTGGTGGTGCTCTCGCCGGTGGAGTCCATGGACGAGGCGTTCGAACGGGTGAACGCATCGCGCTTTGGCCTGCAATGCGGCATCTTCACGCGGGATTTCGCCACCGTGATGCGTGCGTTCGATGCGTTGGAGGTGGGCGGCGTGATTCACGACGACATCCCTTCGTTCCGGGTGGACAGCATGCCCTATGGCGGGGTGAAGGATTCCGGACTTGGGCGCGAGGGGGTCAAATATGCCATGCGCGACATGCTGGAGGAGCGGGTGCTGGTCTATCGGGTTTGAGTCGGTTGTTTAACGTAACTTGCATGATGGCGGGGCACCCCCCCTCACCCCCCGACCGTGGCGCTCCCTTCGAGCGTTCCACGGTAACTTTCGAGGACATCGTCTCCCTCACAAGGATCCTTGATCACCGTGCTTGCCCGCGTTGACACCATCGCCCTGGACGGCATCCGCGCCATACCCGTTGAAATCGAGGTCGATCTGGGACGTGGTCTGCCGGTGCTCAACGTCGTGGGTCTGCCGGACGGCGCGGTGCGCGAGTCCAAGGATCGGATCCGCTCCGCGTTGAAAAACTCCGGCGTGCAACTCCCCGCGCGTCGGATCACCATCAATCTGGCCCCGGCGGATCTCCCCAAGGAGGGGAGCGCCTATGACCTGCCCATGGCCATGGGGCTGCTCGCCGCCCTGGAGTTGGTGCCGAACGGGCAGATGCGCGGACGGCTGTTTCTCGGCGAGCTGTCCCTGGATGGCCGGATCAAACCGGTTTCCGGCTGCCTGCCGGCGGCGCTCCTGGCCAAGGAGTTGAATCTCAAGGAGTTGGTCGTTCCGGCGGGCAATGGCCCCGAGGGGGCTCTGGCCGGCGGACGGGTGGTCGCTCCCGAGACGCTGTTGGATCTGATGCGCCACTTGAACGGCGAAAAGCCCCTCGAACCGGTGCTCCCGTTCGATTGGCGTCAGGCCCTGATCGAGGAGGAGAGTCGCGGCATCGGGCGGATTCGCGACCTGGCGGACGTCAAGGGACAAGAGCATGCCCGGCGTGCCCTGGAGGTGGCTGCCGCCGGTGGCCACAACCTGATCATGAGCGGTCCGCCCGGCTCGGGCAAGACCCTGCTGGCCCGCTGTCTGCCGGGAATCCTGCCGTCGCTCTCCCTGGAGGAGGCCCTGGAGGTGACCGCCATCCACTCGGTGGCCGGACGGCTCGAGGGGGAACTGCCGTTGCTCACCCGTCGTCCCTTTCGCGCTCCGCATCACACCGCCTCCCACGTCGCCCTGATCGGCGGCGGCGGGGTGCCGCGTCCCGGCGAGGTAAGTCTGGCCCATCGCGGGGTGTTGTTTCTCGACGAGATCCCCGAGTTCGGGCGCAATGTACTCGAAACCCTGCGCGAACCCCTTGAAGCCGGCGATGTCGGCATCGCCCGCGCGGCCCGTTCCACCCGTTTCCCGGCCCGCTTTCAGTTGGTCGCGGCCTGCAATCCCTGTCCCTGCGGCCATCGGGGCAATCCCACCATTCAGTGTCGCTGCTCCCCGGTGCAGGTGGAGCGTTATGCCGCCCGACTTTCCGGTCCGTTGCTCGACCGCATAGATCTGCATGTCGAAGTCCCGCCCGTGCCACCCGAGACCCTGGTTGAGTTGCCCAGCGGCGAGTCCTCGGCAACGGTGCGCGAGCGGGTGACCGAGGCGCGTGACCGGCAGGCCCGTCGCAACGGTGGCGCCATTCTGAATGCCGAGTTGGATGGGGTGCCGCTGGATCGTTGCGCCACGCTGGATGCGGAGAGTCGGGAGTTGTTGTTGCTGGCCAGTCGCAAGATGGGGTTCTCGGCCCGATCGCACAATCGGATTCTCAAGGTATCGCGTACCATTGCCGATCTGGAGGGGGTCGAGGCGATCCAGGCGACCCATCTGGCCGAGGCGATTCAGTTTCGCGTGGCGGGGCGGTTTTCGGGGAGTTCGTAGGGCGAGACAAAGCCCCAAGTGTCGCGGGGGACGGGGGGCCGAAGGCCCCCGGCGGAGGTTCGGAGGCAGAGCCTCCGAGGTTTTGATTTTGCCCTTTATTTCTTTGACTTTTTGCGTTTAGCGCGCTCTTCAAAAAAGCGTTTTTTCGCGCTTTTTGCGAAAAAACGCTGCGCGCAGCCTTGGAAGTTGCGTCGTTTTGCGTTTTTGGCAAAACGACGCAACTTCGCCTTGCCCCAAACAGGCCGCCGAAGGTGACTCTCGCACCGGGCGCAATTCGCCGTGAGTCGTTGCCCAAAACCGGCAACGATCAAGGGCACATGAGACCGCGCGCTTGCGCGATTTTTCGCAAATTTGGTAGAACATCCCCTGTCTCACGGATCGCATTTTTTCCACCATCACCCCACCCGCCTTACAGGCCGCCGCCACTGATGCTCCAACCGCCGCACACGCACCAGAATCTCCAACCAACGACGCATCGCCCGAATCCGATTGAATAGCGCATCACCTTGGGCCAATCCTGCATCCACCACCATCACACCCACACCACCACCCCCCTCCTGGGCCGCACGCTCTTCCACCGTATGCATCCGCCCCACCAGACGATCCCGACGGGCGATCATCCACGACACAACCCGCAACGCTCCAAACCGCACACGCATCCCCTCATCACCCGCCAACAACGCCGCCGGATCGATCTGGGAGACCGCCATCTGCCCAACCTCAACCCGCCAACTCCCCTCCGCACCATGCCACGCATACCCGGATTCCCGATCCCAACCCACGCGCGTGCCATCGGCCCACAACAGTTGATGCCGCCCCTCGGCATCCCAGGTATCCAGATCCCCCGCCCTGCTCGACCAGGATCCCGAACCATCCGCACGCCAAACCCCAATCGATTCATCCGGATCCTGACAGGTGAAAATCCCCGGTTCCCACACCTCGACCAGCCCACTATCGTGGGTCAAGGTGATCTCATCAGAGCCCGCCAACCCTGAACCAACACCCGGAACAGCCTCCCATTCCCGAGAAAAACGCCCCTCGGAAAACCAAACATGCGCACCTTCCACACGCCATTGACCACCCTGGGGATCACCCCCACCCCGTGCGCCATCCGGAAGGGACCACCCGATCAGACCCGCACCATCCCGCCAGATCACCCGCCCTTCCGCATCCCGATGCCAGGCGGCTCCGTCCGACTCCCAGACTCCCCAGGCGCCCTCCGCGCCGATCCAACCGCCACGCCCATCCCCGTTCAACCAACTGGTGCGACCGGGCTCCTCCCAGATCAACCGCGCCTCCGCGTCCAAGACCAGTCGATGGCCATCCGGCGTGGTGTAAACGAGCCCCGCCTCCGGATCCCAACGCATCCGCTGGCCATCCGCCCCCTCCCACGCCCCACCATGGCCGGGGGGATAGTGCCAACAATCCCCACCCGCATCGGTCAAACGGACGGAACCATCCTCGACGAACGCGACGACCGCCCCATCCTCGTGGGCGAACAGACCCCCTTGACAATCCCCCGGCCCGTGCTCCACCCCCTCCGGAGTGATGAAAACCATCCCCCCGAACGGACTCCAACTCTCCACCGCGCCGTCGGCATGCTGGATCAGGCCGGAACCATCCGCGCGCCACAACCCCTTGGCCCCCGACAAGGCCACCCATTGACCATTGCCCGCCACGTCCGCGCGCGCGGTGCCAACATGGGGATCCTTCATCTCGAAGGCGCCATCCGCGCGCCCCGACCACTTCTGCTCCCCCCGCGTCAACCACCAACTCCCGTCCGCGCGCCAATGGGCCACCACCCCGCTCCCATCACGCCAACCGCCACTCCCCTGGCCATCCCAATGGCCGTGACCATCCGTCAGGAGACGAAACGCACCCGAGCCGTCCGGGTTCCAATGCAGTGACGCGGTCAAAGAGGCTTGCGGAGCATCAGGATGGGTCATGGGAAGGGGAGTCGATCAAAAGGAGGCCACTCGGGAGGGCGATTGGGGAGAACCGATCCAGCCAACGGGTGCAAGGGGGCATGATCACGCCCACCCCTGGCCGGTCAATCGTAATTCAACTCCATGACCTTGGTAGACAAACCATCCTGATCCTGAATGGTTCTGGCCATGCGTTCGGCGGTCTCTCTGGAGCGGAAGTTGACCCGCACCGAATAGAGTTTCTTGCCCTTGCGTTCGTAGAGATGCACATAGGGATCGCCACGCCCATGATCGGACAAGGTCCGTTTCAACTGATCGGCCCCATCCACCTTGGCGAACGAGCCGATCTGCACCACGTAAACCCGACCCACGGAGCGGAACGACTTTTCCGTCGCAACCCCGGAGATCTTCGGCAAGGGCTGATCCGCCTGCTTGGGCTTGACGGGAAGCGGCTTGGCCACCACGGATTTGGGCTTGCTCTCTTCCGGCCTCTCCTCGAACCGCTCCGCGCTGCCTGATGAGTCGCTTTTTTCGGGAGGCGGCGCACTGGCCACCTTGACCACTTGCGCAGGAGGAGGAAGAACCGGGGGAGGCGGCTTGCGTCCCAGATCCCGCGCCTTGAGGATTGGCACCCCCCCCTCCTCCGCGCCCGACTCCAACGCCGGGGCCGGGGTCGTCGGCGCCGGAGCCGGGGCCGAACGGGTCAGAAAGGGGTCATAGACCTGTCCGGTTCGGGCATTTCGCAGCGGAACCGGCGTGGGTGGCGCCACGGCGCCGCCCTTTTTGGGATCGGGTGGCGCCACGACGCCACCTTTTTTGAGATCGTGCGGCAGTAACTTCTCGGCGCTCTCGGCGACCGTAGAGGGCACACCCTCGGCAACCGGTTCGGCGGATGCGGTGGAACTGATCACCTTGGCGGTCTGATAACGCTTGCGGAACGCTTCGGGATCGGTTGGCGGGGAGGGTCGTGGCGGCTGGGGCTCGGCGGTGAGTTTCTCGATCGCCTCGACCATGGCCTCCATGCGCTCCAGGGTCTGGGGCGAGGGGGGCGTTTCGGGCCGGACCGGCATGTTCGGCTCCCAATAGCGCTTCTTGGTGATGGTGGCCTTGTCATCCCCCTTCTCGTCCGCAGGCTTGCCCTCCTTGGGTGTGGCGGACTTGTCCCCCTTCTCCGTCGGCTTGTCGGCTTTGCCGGCCTTGCCGTCCGCCTTGTCCGATTTGACGCTCTTGTCCCCTGGTTTGTCGCTCTTGCCGGCGGTCGGGCTCTCCGGTTCGATGATCTTGACATAGGAGGTGTTCTCTCCCGAGGGCCCCTTCTTGACCACCACGGTCTCCCCCTCGGAGGGCGCGGAGCCGAACCAGCCGGCCACCTGACCCACGCCCGCCATGAGCATCACCACCCCGCCCGCCACGACGGCCAGCCGTTGCCGGGGGGTCCAGCCCACGAACGATCCGGGTTGCATGGGACGCCCCATGGTCATGGCCAGGCGCACCATGGCCCGATCAACCGCCTTGGCGTTGCGCTGTCGGATCAGGGGAAGCAGGCGTTTCAACAGCAGTTCGATTTTCAGGGGGATCCCCTGGGAGTGACCATAGATCTCCATCCAGGCGAAGATCGACAGCTTGACCGGGCTCTCAAGCAACCGATCGAACTGAAAACGCAGGAAATCCCACACCTCGCGCCGGGTCAGGGGGGTCACCTCGCAACTCCCCACCAGTTGACTCGACAGGTTGATGTCAACCTCGGAATCCAGCAGCCCACGCAACTCGGAACGCCCGACCAGCACCAGTTGCACGGGTCGGATCTCCTCGGAGACGTACCGGACCAGCAGGTCGAGCCAGGTCATGGCGCTCGGTGTCAGGGCATGGGCATCCTCAACCACCAACACCAGCTTGCGTCCCATGGCCACCCGCTCTTCCAGGGACTCCAGGAGATCCTGCATGCTCATGGCGGGCAGGGCGACGCCCCCCTCCTCCCACATCTCCGGGACCAGCGCCTCGTCCTCGACAGGAACCAGCGCGCCGCTCTCATCCCTGGCCAGGGTGGTGGCGGCAATTAATTGACGCAGGAATTCGGCATCCTTGAGCGATGCGGATTGGATGACCGCCAGATCGCGATTGTCCGGGATCATGCCGGGCAGGCGTTTGACGAGCGCGCTCTTGCCGCTCCCCTCGGGACCGGTGATGAGGATCAACCCTTCGGCGCGCAGCAACGCGGATCGCAGGGCGCGCCAGATCGGGGCATGACTGGGGGCTTGGAAAAATTGCGGACGACGATTCGTCCGCCTGGGATCGGCGGATCGCGTGGAGGGTGGAACCGCTGGTCTGACCGCTTCCATGAGTGTTTGGGATGCCGATCGTTTGCCTGGTTGTAGGATCAACAAGCGAACATCCTATCACAAATCTTTACGGTCAAGACAGGTCGGTTGACGCAAGACAGACCAAAAAATCCAATTTTTCGTACTGAATTCTCGCCAAAACCTTCCGTGGGGATGCCCGTGAAGGGTTTCACTGGCACCTGTTGAACGAATCAGGCCGCGACAAGGGCATCAACCTTGCGGAAATGGACCTCGATCAGACCGGACAGCTCATCGATGATCATGCCGATCGGGGATCCGGTGACATCGGCGCGCTCCTGCAACTCCTGGAAGAAACCTCGCACGAATCGCATGCGCCGCGCCGGGATATGGGTCAAATCCTCTTCCCATCGTCCCAAAAGCGAAATCCAACCTTGCACCGACAAGATGCCCGGCGGGGTGTTGAGCATCTTGGCATCCCGCACCAGGGCGTGACGCAACGATTCGATCAAGGGACGGGCGCAATCCAGACGCTCCTTTTCCAGATCGCGCTCCAGTTGCATGAGCGTGATCATGATCTCGGCTTGGGTCACATTGCCACGGCTGTTCATGGGTCATCCTTCCATAGCTTGGAAAACAATCAACGACGCTTCTCCACGTTCCGCTCCTCCGGGATCACGGAGACCCGGGAGGGGTCCAGGCCATGATCCGCGGCGCGGGCGTAAATCTTGAACGAGGCATTCGCGTTCAGGCGCGAAGCCGGGGGCGGAGTCGGGGCCGCGACGCTCGGGGCCACGAAGGTCCAGGCTTCGGGCTCGGATTCCAGAGAGGCCAATGCCGCGTCTTGCTGACCGAAACGGGAACCCGCACCACCCTCCAGGCGACCGCCCAGGGCGGCCAGATCACCCGCGGAACCGGTCATGCGGGAAACCGGGGCTTCCGAAACCACTTCCGTCTCCTTGGCGGGTTCGTTCTCCGGCATGAATCCACGGAAAGGCACCCCATCATCCCCGGCGCGCCCACGCTGGGTACCCCCGACGCTCGAAACCCGCGCCGCTTCCGGACTCCGGGTCAGCGCGCGAATGGTGGACAACAAGGCATCGCTCATGGTTGAACTCTTTTTCCAGATTTCAAGAATTTCAGATCATTTCCAGGATCGTTTCGTTCCCGTCATGACAGCTTTTCGTTCGTTTCAGGCACTCGTTATTCAATTCAAGCAACAATGATGCCAGTCAACGATTGACACCCCGGAGATATTTTCAATGAAAATCCCCAACCTCATGCGTTTGAGCGCTCCCGAAACCGAAATCGATGTGCTAGAATGTTTCGTTCGGACGAAGGAATCAGCGTCCGAACCGGGCTGTTCCCCTCACAACCTGCGCGGATAAAGAGTACGCTCATGCACGACAAAGACGGAAAAATCTGGCTGGACGGACAACTCGTGGCGTGGCGCGAGGCCAAGGTCCACGTTCTGACCCACACCCTGCACTACGGACTCGGCGTCTTCGAAGGCATCCGCTGCTACAAGAGCGATACGGGCCCCGCGGTATTCCGCCTCAAAGAGCATGTCGAGCGTCTGTTCGGATCCGCCCATGTCCTGGGCATGACCATGCCCTTCACCCAGGATCAGATCGCCGACGCCTGTCTGGCGGTGCTCAAGGCCAACAACCTGCAATCCGGCTACATCCGCCCCCTGGCCTTCTACGGCGCGGAGAGCATGGGACTCAATCCGGCCAAGTGCCAGGTGCACGCCACCGTGGCCGCCTGGGAGTGGGGCGCCTATCTGGGCGAAGAGGGGATGGAAAACGGCATTCGCGTCAAAACCTCCTCCTACACCCGTCACCATCCCAACATCACCATGACCCGGGCCAAAGGGGTCGGCAACTACCCCAACTCGATCCTGGCCAAGTCCGAGGCGATCGCCTGCGGCTACGAGGAGGCCCTGCTCCTGGATCCCGAGGGATTCGTCTCCGAGGGATCGGGGGAGAATATCTTCATCCTGCAAAAGGGACGACTCGTCACCCCGCCCCTCGATTCGGCCCTGGATGGCATCACCCGTGACACCGTGATCACCATCGCCGCCGAGATGAAACTGCCGGTAATCGAGCAACGTTTTCCCCGCGACGCGGTCATTCTTGCCGAGGAGGCCTTCTTCACCGGCACCGCCGCCGAAATCACCCCGATCCGCGAACTCGACAACCGCAAAATCGGCATCGGACGCGCCGGACCAGTCACCAAGGAGATCCAGAAACGGTTCTTCGACGTGGTTCATGGCCGTCATCCCGACCATCTCGGCTGGCTGACCCACGTCAACTGACGGACTGGTTGGCCCTGGCCAAACAGCCCATACGGACCATGGACGGTCCACCGAATGGCCAAGCCATTGATTCAAACACGGTTTCGAAGCGTTCGCACCGTGTGCATTGGGTGATTCCATGGATAGCTCCACCCAACAACCTCTTTAAAGAGCAACGCGCATGGCTGAACTGCAATACATTTACTCCATGTACCGCATGACCAAGGCGGTACCCCCGAATCGGGTCATCTTGCAGGATATTTCCCTATCCTTCCTGCCCGGCGCCAAGATCGGCGTATTGGGACTCAACGGCGCAGGCAAATCCACGCTGTTGCGCATCATGGCCGGCATCGACACCGACTTCACCGGCGAGGCCAAGGCCGCCCCCGGCATTCGCGCCGGTTTTCTGTCCCAGGAGCCGCAACTCGATCCCTCCAAGGATGTGCGTGGCAACGTCGAGGAGGGGGTCCAGCCTGTCAAGGATCTGTTGCGGCGTTTCAACGAGGTCTCGGAGCAGTTCGGCGATCCAGACGCGGACATGGACGCCTTGATTCACGAACAAGGGGTCTTGCAGGAGCAGATCGACCACATCGACGGTTGGGATCTGGACCGCAAGCTCGACATCGCCGCCGACGCGTTGCGTCTCCCCCCGTGGGACGCGGAGGTCACCACCCTGTCGGGTGGCGAAAAGCGGCGCGTGGCGTTGTGTCGCCTGTTGCTCTCCGCCCCGGACATGCTGCTGCTGGACGAGCCCACCAACCATCTGGACGCCGAATCGGTGGCCTGGCTGGAGCGGTATCTGCAAAACTATCCAGGCACGGTGGTGGCCGTGACCCACGACCGGTATTTCCTCGACAATG
Organism: Magnetococcales bacterium; assembly: GCA_015231775.1. Classification (GTDB taxonomy): domain Bacteria; phylum Pseudomonadota; class Magnetococcia; order Magnetococcales; family Magnetaquicoccaceae; genus Magnetaquiglobus. The sequence goes on from JADGAY010000024.1 coordinate 24,968, forward strand.
CCGCCGGCTGGATTCTGGAGCTGGATCGCGGTCGCGGCATCCCCTGGAAGGGGAACTACACCTCCTGGCTGGAGCAGAAGGATGCCCGATTGATTCAGGAGAAGCGTGAGGACGAGGCGTTGCACAAGCGGTTGCAGGTCGAGCTGGAGTGGATCCGCTCCTCCCCGCGCGCCCGTCAGACCAAGAGCAAGGCCCGTGTGAGCGCTTATGAGGAGTTGGCATCACGCACCCGCGAGATGCGTCGCGAGACCAACACGTTGTTCATCCCCTCGGGTCCGCGTTTGGGCGGGAACGTCATCGAGGTGGAGGGGTTGAGCAAGGGGTTTGGCGGGCGTCTGTTGATGGAGGATCTCTCCTTCATCCTGCCGCGCGGCGCCATTCTCGGGGTGATCGGCGGCAACGGTTCGGGCAAGACCACCTTCCTGCGCATGTTGACCGGCGCCGAGCAGCCCGATTCGGGCACCATCAAGCTGGGCGAGACGGTGAAGCTGGCCTATGTCGATCAGAGCCGCGGCACGTTGGAGCCGGACAAGACCCTGTGGGAGGCGGTGAGCGGCGGGTTGGACATGTTGGATCTGGGGGGCCGGGAGATCAACTCCCGCACCTATGTCTCGTGGTTCAACTTCAAGGGGCAGGATCAGCAGAAGCGGGTCAAGGTGCTCTCCGGCGGCGAGCGCAACCGTGCCCATCTGGCGTTGGTGCTCAAGCAGAACGGCAATCTGTTGTTGCTCGACGAGCCGACCAACGATCTGGACGTGGAGACCCTGCAAGCCCTGGAGGATGCGATCACCGACTTTGCCGGCAGCGCGGTGGTGGTCTCCCACGACCGGTGGTTTCTGGACCGCATCGCCACCCATATCCTGGCCTTCGAGGGGGATTCACGGGTGGTGTTCATCGAGGGGAACTATCAGGAGTACGAAGCGGACCGCAAGCGGCGTTTGGGCCCAGAGGCGGAGCGCCCGCATCGGGTGCACTACAAGAAGTTGGTGCATTGAGGCAGGGACGGGAAATCGTGCGGTGGTACCGGGCACCCACCGTTGTCCTGACGGACAATGGTGGATGCCCGTTTACCCGCAGGGTGGATTGATCATTCCGCCTGAATTTTCCGATTCACCGGTTTCACCCCTCCCCTGCGTCCCAGACCATAACCAACCCGGTACACATCCGGCATGTTGAAGCGTCGGTCCCTGAGCCGCTCCATCAATCCCAACTGCTCCAAATGCTCCATAATCCCTTCCGGGGTACTCTCGCGGGGAGGCAACTTCACATTTTCCGATTGGATCTCATCCCGCAATCGGCCCAGCACATTGTTCGCGCTCCAAACATCTTTAATTTCCTGGAAAGAACAAGGAACGACCATTCCAAACAGAGGCTTTAACACACTGTTGATCCAGGGATAATCTTCCTTCAATTCCGCTACCCGGATCTTGGATGCCTCCTGCACACCCGTTTTGATGGATTCGTAATGCAGCAGGTACTCTTGTCCATCCCGAGAAGGAATGGATGCCGCACAACGCAAGGCCGCCAGAAAACTGCGCGGGGTCACTTGACCATGCATATCCGCCAAATGCCCGAAGAGCCAGGAGTAGGGAAAACCGCGCCGCTGATCCTTGCCCATCCAGGGACCGGTCATGCGATGAAACAGACGTTTCTGAATCTCTTCATAGCGACGCAATGGCTCTGGAACCAACCACACACCTTCCTGTTCTTTCCAAGGAACGGCCCCACTCATCAACTCCTGCATGGATGCCTGACGAAATTCACCCCCCAATTCCGGATCGTTCCCCAGATACTGCCACAGCAGACCATACATTTCCGTTCGCGGCCACTGCAACGACACCCGCGACGTCACCACCTTGGAGGCATCCGGAAAGGCACTGACCGAAGGGTCCAACAACTGATCCGGACGGGCGAACACCTTCAAGCGGATTCTTCGATAAACCCTGAAATCCAGCACCACCTGAAGAATGCCCTTGACCAGAGCATTCATGGATGGCCAGTCATTGGCGATCCGATCCAAGGCGTCGAACAGCACCAGATGATACCGTCCCTCCTGGACAAGCTGCCGGTCAGCCTGAATGAAAGCCTGATCCACCTGTTCAGGATGGTCAAGTACCCAGGCAATTCTCTCCTTCCAAAAACCCAACTTCTGGAACGTCTCGGGTGCCTGTTCAGCCACGACCAACTTAAACACCACGGTCCGCCAGATCACTCTTGCTTTGATTTTATCCCGATTGAGCAAAACCTCCAGAGTATCCCGACCAGGAATACCCTCAGGTGGGTCCTCGCTAAACCCCACACTGACCCGCGTCTGGGCATCGATACCAAAGCGCGCACCGATCAATGCACGCAGTTTTGGATCCTGCAAGGCCGCGCACCAGAAACTTTTGCCCGATCCACGCATCCCCTCCACCAGCATGGTATCGGGATGCAGGGCCTTAGCGTGCGTTGCCGGCAGATACAAATGGCCAGCCTGCGGAGTGTTTCCATGAGTGGAAGTTTCATCCGGCAAAGCAGCAATCAACCGTTCCCGCCACTCCAGAGGAAAATATCTCTCGTTCATGGGAGATCCCTGGCTTGCTCGGAGACCAACAAACGATCCACCTGTTCCAGAAACAGCCCCATCGCCTCGCGGGCGGTGGTGTCGTGCATCCCCTCCCGCGCTGGATCAAACTCCTGCAAGGCGCGATGCCAGAAGATCGGCAACGGATAATGAGGGGCATCTTCATCGTTCAGATCGAACGAGAATCCCTCCAGATCCGCACCGGCCTCGTCGTACAGATTGTTCGCGAACAGATTGTAGGCGTTCTCGGTGAAGCTCTTCAGATAGTTGGCACGCCCGGTCTCCGGCACCATGCTGGCCACGATCTGCAAACGATCCCGGAACTCCCGCACTTGCGGATGCGTTTGCCAATGCCGGAACAACAACCCATACGCGCTCCAGGTCTGGGGGGAATCGACCGCCAGCAACAAAGTGTCGGCATCCATGCGCGTCACCAGGACCGCGGCGATGTCGTGCAAACCGGCACGACTGTCCAGCAACACCACATCCGGTTTCCAGGTGCGCTCCAGACTCTCCACCATCTTCTGCAACCGCTCTGCCCAGGGGAGTCGCCCGGAACCACTGAACTCCGCATAACAACGGCTCAATTTGGGCAGATAGGCACCGGACTTCTTGCCATGAGCCGGCACCACGCGAATCTCACCCGCTTCTTCGCGAGCCAATTGGCTCAGTCCGACCATCTCGGGTTCCACCGTCCCCTCTTGCCCCACCCCCTCCTCGACAAACCAATCCACGATGCCATAATCCGGCAATGCCTCCATGGACAACAACGCTTCGCTGACGCCTGGGGATTCCAGGTCCAGATCAAACACCAAAACCTTTTTTCCCTGTTTGGCCAGGTGCCAAGCCCAATGCACCAAGGCCGTCGAACGACCCACACCGCCCTTGATGCCAAAAAAGGTAAAGCGTGGATTGGATGTCTGACGCGGCAAGACACCCCGCATCCAGTCATGCCCGGTCACCTGTCGATCCAACAGAAAAATTTCCAAACCGCTTGCGGATTCAATCAGAGAGCGATCTTTCTGGAGTGATTCAAAATCGATTTGCAATTCATCGACAAACAGAATGGATTGGGACGGAGAAAATCCATACGCGCCCAATCGTTCACTCAATGCGCACCGATAAACGGTGAGCGCGTCGGCTGAATAACTGGCAGGCATACCATCCAACAGGGCGCGAATCTTGCCACGCAGATCACGCACCAGGGTAACCGAGCGACCGAGTCCCATCCCGTGCGCCTCGGTCACCTCTCTGGCAATATTCAAGGCATCCTGAAAAAGAATCGGCTGGAAACGGTTCATCCACAGGCTCCATCCAATAACGACTCTTGAAGACAACGCCTGGTCAATCGGGCAGCCTCTGCATGTCGCTCCACCATGGATCGGTCAAACAAATCGTGGTGGGCATAACGTTGACCGACATCCCAGTCCGAAAACGGATTCGCGCTCTCCGACGACAGAAGAGCCATATATTTCTCAGACCCACGCTTACCAATAAACGTTAAAAATTCTTCCCAGAAAAGATCGATATGCACGCGATGGCACTTCTCAGCGGGTTTTCCTTCGTGCATGCCCATACCCAACGACAACATCACCGCCTTCAAGGCACACTCTGCGGCCACGCCGAACAGATGATCGGCATTGGCCAGACGCTCATGCGCCAACAACAACCCGGCATCCTTCCAGTGACGTTGCGCGGCATCGCGATAATCCGGATCCATGCCCATCTCCCGAATCAGAGTCTCAATCCACGCAAACCAGGCACATACAAACAGAAAACCCGGAAAGACCAAGCTTCCGGGTATCCTGGGATGGCAATACGCCCATTCAGGAACTCGTCAAACAACCGACGACCTCCAATCTGTCAACCAGCACCAGAAGGCTCGGTCACGGCTCCTTCTTGGCCGGCTCCGCCGGTTTGGGCGGCTCGGGACGCTTGGCTTCGACAGGCTTGGCGGGCTGCGGCGGCTTGGCGGGAGCCTCCTCAATGGCAGACGGCGGGGGCGGCACCGGTTTGCCGCCGGTCGCTTCACGCGCGGCACCTTCGGGCTTCTTCGGCGCACTCTTGGCCGGCACCGGCGGACCGGACTCCGCCTCGGGCTCCTTCTTCTCCACCTCCTTGGCCTTGGCCGGTACCGCGTCCGTGGCCGCCGGCTTGGCCGGTGCCGAGGTCGCCGGCGCACCGTCCATCACCGAACGATCACCAGACGGACGGGTCGAATAAAAAGCCAACGTCAGACTGGTGATCATGAACACCGTCGCCAACCCGGCGGTCAACTTGCTCAGGAAATCGCCGGAACCGCGCGCGCCGAACAGACTCTGGGAACTGCCGCCAAAGGCCGCGCCCATGTCGGCACCGCTCCCCTTTTGCAGCAACACCACAAACACCAAGGCCATGCAGACCAGGATATGCAACACCGTCACAATCAGCGTCATTGTGAAACCCTTCTAGAAAATAACGTTCAAAACTTCTCCGGCACCACGTCGACAATCGCCAGAAACTCGGCGCTCTTCAACGACGCACCCCCAATCAATCCACCATCCACATCCTCGAGGCCGAAAATCGCCCCCGCATTGGCCGGCTTCACCGATCCACCATACAACAGCCGCATCCGCGCCGCATCCGCGCCGAACGCATCGCCAAGCTGACGCCGCATGAAACCATGGACCTCTTGGATCTGCTCCAACTCCGCGTTGCGACCCGTGCCGATCGCCCAAACCGGCTCATACGCCACCACCAACGTCTGCCGCTTGGCCAACTCACGAGGCACATGAGGCACCAATGCCGCCAACTGCGCCCCGATCACCGCCAATGTGGCACCCCGCTCCCGCTCATCGAGGGTCTCGCCCACGCAGACGATCGGTTGCAAACCATCCCGAAACGCCGCCGCCATCTTGCGGGCCACCTTGGCGTCATCCTCGCCACAATCGGCACGCCGCTCCGAATGGCCCACGATCACATGCCGACAGCCGACATTGCGCAACATGATGCCACAAAGCTCACCGGTATGCGCCCCGCTCTCGTGCTCGGAGAGATCCTGACCTCCCAGCTTCACCACCGAACCGCCCAACCGCTGATGCACGGTCAACAAGGCGGTGGCCGGCGGACACAACACCACCTCGCACGACAACGAACGACCCGACCGCGCACCCAGACCCGCGACGATGCCATCCGCGAGTTCCTGGGCCGTCTCGATCAGCCCGTTCATCTTCCAGTTGCCAACGATCAGCATCCTGCGACGCATGTTTCAAGAAACCCGCTGCCCGCGCAAGGGTGGAATAGACTCGATTTCAGCCCGGTTCAGGCCTTACACCTGAACTTTTGGAGTATATTCAACCCACTTGTCAAAAGCAACGCCTATTTCTCGTCAACAGGCCGGATACGAGGAGATCCCCTCCGCTTTCACCCCGGAATCTCCCCGCGCGCACCGGGTCAAACCGCCCCGGCGCACCGTCAAAAACCAGGCTCACGCCTGATCCGCCGGCACCCGATTCTTGCGCACCTCATCCATGTCCACCTGCTTGACCCGCTCCACCAGATCCACCAACGCCGACTCCGGAACCATGCCCGGCTGCATGAACAAAATCGTGCTCTCGCGGAAGATCATCAACGTCGGAATCGACCGGATCTGAAACGCCTGCGCCAACTCCTGCTCACGGTCGGTGTCCACCTTGGCAAACTTCACATCGGGAAACTTCTCCGACACCCGGTCGAAAACCGGCGCGAAAGCCTTGCACGGGCCACACCAATCCGCCCAGAAATCGATCACCACAATATCGTTTCCGGTGACGGTCGCTTCAAAATTGTCCTTGTTCAAGGCCATGATCGCCATCAATTGCTCTCCAATCTCGTTAGAAGCCGCTCACCCGCCAACCGGCACTCCGCACCCCTCCGCGGGGCGAGGGACGCCCGTCTCCTGTCTGCTTTCAAAACCCAACGCACGCAACCAGTTCAATACCACCGCCACCGGTGGGGAGAGTGGCTGCGCCAGGTGCGCGCGAATCTCATCGAATCCAGCCTTCTGCCGCGCCGCGCTCACGCCATCGAACAGCAACAGACGCGCATCCCCGGCCAGACGTTCCGGTGTCGCTTCGCTTTGAATCCGTTCCGGCACCAACCCGCGACCGAGCACCAGGTTGGGCAGGGCGATATGCGGCACGCGAATCACCCGCCGACCGATCTCGTAGGTCAAGCGGTTCACCCGATACATCACGCTCATCGGCGCACCCACCAGGGCCGCCTCCAGGGTCGCGGTCCCGGAGGCCACCAGCGCCGCATCCGCCGCGGCGAGCAACAACCGTGTCATGCCTTGACGCACCGGAATCCGTCCAAAAAAAAGCCGCGTTCCCGGATCCAACTCCCGTGCCACCGCCAAAGCCAGATCGCTCTCGCTCAGCGTGTCGGCGAGCGCAATCACGCACCGCACGCTCCCGGTCTCCTCGATCACCCGTCGGCTCGCCTCGACCATCACCCCCAGATGACGACGAATCTCCCCCAACCGACTGCCCGGCAACAGCACCAGCAGCTTCTCATGCTCGGCCAGACCCAGCTCCAGGCGGATTCTCGCGATCTCCTCCCCGCCCGGCAAGGGGCGACGCGCCAGGGGATGGCCCACGAAGGTCACCGGCAGACAGGTATCCGCGTACACCCCCACCTCGAACGGAAACAGCACCAGCAACTGATCCAACAGACCCGCCAGCTTGCGGACCCGTCCGGCCCGCCATGCCCACACCTGCGGCCCGACATAATGGATGCGCGGAATTCCCAACACCTGGGCGCGCCGCGCAAGAAGAAAATTGAAATCCGGCAGATCCACCGTGATCAACAGATCCGGTCGTCGCTCGCGCATCCACGCCACCAACTGCCGAAAACGGCGGATGAGTGTCGGAAGCCGACGCACCACCTCGACCAGACCGATGACGGAGAGTTCGTTCAGATGGCACAAGGAGCAAAATCCCGCCTCCTCCATGCGCGCGCCACCCACGCCAAAGCTCTCCAGATCCGGAAAATGGCGCTTCAGATCCGCCAGCAGCGCCCCAGCCAGATGATCCCCGGAGGATTCGCCGGCAATCAGCATGATCCTGGGCTGCCGTTCCATGGGCATGGTCACGCCGATCCTTTTAAGAGTCGGACCAGAAGGCAATCGCTTCGCGAATCGCCATCACCACCTCGAGCGCGCGCCGTCCGGCCCGTCCGTTCACCAACGACGGACGTCCGCTGCGCACCGCCTCGCAAAAGGCGCGCACCTCCATCTCCATGGCATCCACCTTCTGCAACGGCACCTCCAACTCCTCGACCGCCGGAAGCGTCACCCCGTCCAGCACCCAATTGCCCGTGCCCCGCCGCCGGATCGACAATCCCGGACGGGTGAAATCCAGATCGAACAGGGCATCCTTCTGGAAAATCCGCATGCGGCGCGTCGCGTCCCGTGCCACCCGCGAGGCGCTCACGTTGGCCACGCAGCCGTTGACAAAACGAATGCGCGCATTGGCGATGTCGATCTTGCCGGAAAAGATCCCGGATCCCACCGCCTCGATCGACTCCACCTCGGAGGGGACAAAGTGCAGAATCAAATCCACGTCGTGGATCATCAGATCCTGCACCACATCCACATCCAGGGCGCGATTCTTGAACGGCGCGAAACGCTGCGCCTCGATGAAACGGGGATTGGTCAGCAAACCGGACTCCCGCAACGCACTTACCGCCGGGTGAAACCGTTTGATGTGTCCCACCTGCAGAATCAAACCATGCGCCTCGGCCAATGCCACCAAACGATCGGCATCCTCCAGGTTGGCGGTGATGGGCTTCTCCACCAACACATGCACACCGGCTTCCAGACAAGCGCGCACCACCTGATAGTGGCTCTCGGTTTCGGTCACCACCGAAACCATGTCCACCCGTGGCAAAAGCGCATGGAAATCCGCCACACCCTCGACCTTCAACTCCTCGGCGACCCGTTTGGCGCGATCCCCATGCAAATCCGCCACACCCACCAGACGAACGCCAGGAATGCGGGTGTATTTCTGGGCGTGAAAGCGGCCCAAATACCCAACGCCGATCACCGCCGCCCGCAACGGCGCAGTCCCCTCGGAGTCCGACATGTCGCTCATCTCCCAATCCTCCCGTCGTATAATTGGACCCCAATCGTTGAGGGGCCAATGGCTCCTGGTGGGATCCAAGGACCAAGCCCTTGGGACGTTGTTTATTGACTTTGCCGTGCGCGCGTTTGCGCCAATTTTCACGCATTTGACCGTGGAACTCCCGCAACGGAGGTCCACGATTGGGGGGATGCCCCTCATGCAAGTCGGCAACGAATCAAGGCGGCATGACTCGCAGCAACCCATACCGCCTTCGGCGGCCTGTTTTTCTGGCCATGTTCGCAGGATCGTTTCGCCAAAAGCGCGAAACGATCCTGCAGCCAAGGCTGGCGCGAAATTTTTTTTCAAAAAGGCGTGAAAAAAAATTCTTTGAAAGACGCGCCTGAAAAGCAAAAATAAAAGCAAAGTCAAGAAAAGACGAAAAAAAATCAAAACCTCGGAGGCTCTGCCTCCGAACCTCCGCCGGGGGCCTTCGGC
>JADGAY010000205.1 GCA_015231775.1 Magnetococcales bacterium
ACGCACCCGCTTCAACTCGCGAGAGGTCAAGGCGCGAATCAGCTCGATCTGCCGAACGATCCTAACACGCAACTCCGCATGATCCCGCAGCTCCTCCCCTTCGATCAGCCCCATCAACACCGTCAAGGGGGTTTTGATGGCATGGGCCATGTTGCCCGCCGCCTGCCGCGAACGTTCCAGACGGGCATGCAACAGCGCCAACAGCCGATTGATCGCGGTGACGAAAGGCTGGATCTCGACGAACACCCCCTGGGTGGGCAAGGCCGGCGTCGTCCCCTGCCCGATCTCCCGCAAGGCGATGCCCGCCGCGTTCAAGGGGGCCAGGGCGCGCCGCAACGCGCGCCGCTGCAACAGCAACAGCACGGCGATGGCCGTCAGCGAAATGGCCCCATGTCCCAGTTGCAACACCCACACCCCCCGTTCGACGTGACTCATCTCCTCGGCCACCACCACCAGCACCGCATGGCCCTGCTTGTGATAGGCGCGGGTGATGCTCCACAGGGAGCGGGCCCAGGGTCGCGATTCGGTCACAAGCACCCTCTGCGCGTCGGACACGCCGACGTTGAGTTCCGCGTCCCACAGGGAACGGGAGCGCAAGCTCTCGTCGCGCACCTGAATCTGATAGTAGTGTCCGGACCAGGGTTGGGTGTAGATGGGATCGATCCGCTCCGGATTGAGCGACGCCCCCTCCGGGCGGGTCAGATCCAGATTGGCGAGAAGATTTTCCGCGTCATGTTCCAGGCGCGACACCACATAGTCGCGCACCACCTGGCGCATGACCAGCGTCACCAGAAGCCATTGACAGGCCATGACCAACACCAGCGCCACGGCCAGCCCCACCGACAGATCGCGCTGCAGGGAGGAGCCGGATCCAGCGGCGTCAGACCAATCCCCGTCCGCCATCGACATGCAGCACCTCGCCCGTCACATAATCCGCCGTCACCAGATAGCGCACCGCCTTGACCACCGCCTCCGGACCGGCCAGGCCGGCCAGGGGGGTGCGGGCCAGCAGGCGTCGATACCCCTCGTCCGCCCCGGTTTCGGGTGGCAGCAGCGCGCCGGGGGCGATGGCGTTCACCCGCACCTCGGGAGCCAGATCACGGGCCAGAACCCGTGTCACCATCAACAATCCGGCCTTGGAGGCCCCATAGAGGGCATACCCGGCCAAAGGGCGTTCACCCCACAGATCGGCGATCTGGACGATCAGACCGCCACCCCGACCCCGCATGCGTCCCGCCGCGCCGAGGGACAACCAGAGCGGCCCCTGAAGATTGACCCGGAGCAACGCGCCCATCGCCTCCCAGCCGGCTCCTTCCAATGGGGTGGGTTCGAACCGGGCGGCGCCGTTGACCAGCAACGCGAGCCGCCCTCCCAACCCGGATTCCACCGCATCCAGAACGCCGTCGAGGGTGGCCGGGTCGTTCAAATCCAACGGAAACGCCCCCGCCACACCGCCATCGGCCACGATCCCGCTCGCCACCGCCTCGGCGGAGGCCCGATCCCGGTGATACCCCACCGCCACCGCATAGCCCAGGCGTCCCAGATCCCGGCAGATCGCGGCACCCACCCGCCGGCCACCGCCGGTCACCAGGGCCACGCCCCGTGGCCCTGGCTGTCGATCCCGTGGAACGGCGCCAGGGGTTGCCTGCTCTTCCCGCGCCACACCCGCATGCTCAGAGCGCTCCCATTGGCTCAGATCGGCTTCCAGCAGGGACTCCAACGTCCGACCGGTCACATCCCTCCCACGCCCGCGCCGCCCGGCACGCCAGGCCATCCACGGCCAGGGCGGCACCTCCCGTCCGGCGCGCCGTTCGAAAACCCGGTACAGCCACCACATCGGCACCAGGGGCACCAGAAACGGCAGGCTTACCACCAGCCCCACGGCCACCCGGAATCCGCGCCACACGGAGCCCATCACGCCGTCACTCCCCCCTGGGCGAAGTCAGGAGATACCCCTGTCCGCGCCGTGTCTTGATCCGCTCGCGTCCCACGATATCCCGCAACCGCTTGATGTACACCTCGATCACGTTGCTGTCCTTGTCCTCGTCGTATTCGTAGACATGTTCGGTCAAGCGACTCTTGGAGAGCACCTGATCCGGATGGAGCATGAAATAGCGCAACAGTCGGAATTCGGTTCCGGTCAGGCCACGGCGCTCATCAGGGGGCAGGATCACCTCCTGACGCGCCTCGTCCAGGCGCATGTCACCCACCATCAAATCCCCCGGCGCCCGTCCTGAACCACGCCGGGTCAAGGCATTCAGGCGGGCGATCAGCTCCTCGACATGAAACGGCTTGCCCAGATAGTCGTCCGCTCCGGCCTTGAAGCCATCCACCCGCTCATGCCAGGCATCCCAGGCGGTAAGGATCAGCACCGGCACCGTGATGCCGCGACCACGCCAGCCACGCAGCACCTCCAGACCATGGCGTCCCGGCAACCCCAGATCGAGAACCACCGCGTCATAAGGCTCCACGTCACCCAGGTATTCGGCTTCGACCCCATCCCCGACCTGATCGACCGCGAATCCCGCCCGTCCCAGATCGCGTTTCAACGCGGCGGCAAGTTCCGCGTCATCTTCCACCACCAACAGTCTCACGTTTGGCGTCTCCCCCATGTTCACGCAACAATCGACCGCTGCGGGCATCGAACTCCAACTCCCGCACCCGCCCCTGATCATCCTTGATTTCGATTTCGTAGATCCACACCCCGCGATGCCTTTCGAGTTTCACCTCCAGCAAGCGCCGCCCCTGGAGCTGGGGCGCGTTTTCCAAGATGCGCTCCAGGGAGAGGATCTCCCCGGAACGCACCAGCTCCCTGGCACGATCATGATCGCGCTGGTGCTCGTCATGATCGCGGGAATGGGCGATGCCCATGGCTGGCCAGAATACCACCAGGGCCCCGGCGATGAATCGTGCTCTCCAAGAGCGCTGCATGCGGATCAATCCTTCCAGACGCCCAGTCCAGGCACACGAATCTCCCCCTCGTCAAACATGCCCTCCTCGGCACGGGCATGGCAGTTCTCGCACCGACTCAACGAGGCCACCTCCGGGCTCTTGATAATCTTCTCGGGAATCTTGCGATGTTCCTTCAAAAAATAGCCCACCTGACTGATGCGCGTCGGCGCATCCCCTCCCGCGATCGACGCCAACACCTTGCGGGCAAGCTTGCCCTCCGCCCGTTCCGCGGCATGGGCACTCAAAAAGCGCTTCAGGTTCTCCGCAGTCGCGACATCAAGCTCGGCATTGTCGCCGAAATGGTGCTCCAATCCACCCATCAATTTTTCCCAGCCACGCGCTGGCAGCAAACCCGGCGGATAGGCCATGTGACACGATCCGCACTCGCTCTTGTAGAGCTTGCGCTCCTCCGGCGTGGCGCGCGCGGGCACGGAGCGATACTCGGAGCGATCCGATCCCCACGCCTCGGTCAACCCACCGATACCGCCGGTCACCAGCAACGCCACCATCCATCCCTTGTGAAAGTTGTGCATGGTCGGCCTCCCTTACCGGACAGAGCGCAGCCAGGTGACGAAATCCCCCTTCTCCTGGACCGTGCAGGGCCGTCCCAGGGTCTCCTTGCAGTTGCGCAGGAACCACTTCTCCACCTTGGCCGGATCGCTCAGACGCTCCCGGTTCACCGCCGGAGCCAGGGGTTCGATGGCCTTGCCGGTTTTAAGGTGCTTTCCCGCCTGGCGCGGATCCCCGGTGTGACAAGAGACGCAACTGGTGACCCGGCCATCTTCACCAGGCACCCCCTGTTGCGCAAACAGGGCCCGTCCCCGCTCCGCATCGAAAGCCTGGACCCCCTCGGCGCGATAGCCGGCCAGGAGATCTTCCGGCGTGCCAGCCCAGGCCGTGCCGCTCACCAGGAGTCCCGCCACCAGCAACGCCACGCTGGCCGAGCCGGTCTGTCCAGGGGCCTTCTCCCAAAACCGGAACATCGCCACCAGACTCCCATGACCAACCCATTGATGCACGATCCCCATGGCGGCATGCAGACCCAGATAAGCCCACATCGCCACCCCCAACCCTTCATGCAGCCCCTTGATGTCGTGCAGCCAACCCTCGGGACGCACATTCGGCTCCACGTAGAGCATGAAGATCGTTCCGGTCACCCCCAACGCGGTGGCCGCCAGCAGACCCAACCCCTGCACGGCACAGGCCAGGGCACCGGGCGTGGTTTCGTGCGGCAGACCCCCTTGCCGGACTTGGCGCATCAGGTTCTTCCCATCCGCCCACAGCTCACCCAGACGCGCGGGCGACAACCAGGGAAAGAAGCGGGCGAGCGGAGCCGGTTCCGAACGGACCATGCGCCAGATCCAGTGGATGACCAGCAGCCCCAGCAACGCCACGCCCCATGTCTCGTGAAAAGCATAGAACAAATCCCCGGCCCGTCCGGGTTTGGGGTGGATCATGACCAGGGATACCGCCAACTGTCCCGCGATCCCCAGCGCGATCAGCAGATGCAACAAGCGGGTGATACGATCATAATACATGACTCTCTCCTTGGTGAAGATGAAAGCGTGACCAACCGAACCATTCGGATGCTTCTGGGGAGAGAGCATAGGAAAGCCAGGTGAATTCACCCTGAATGATCATTCCATGATAAAAAAAAGGGTGGAACTCCTGACCCGGAGTTCCACCCTTTCAGGCGGAGCATGCCATCTTCCTTTCAGAGGCTGTTTGGCACATGCCAAACAGCCGATGCGGGCCATGCATGGCCCGCCAA
>JADGAY010000206.1 GCA_015231775.1 Magnetococcales bacterium
CATCGTTTCGCGCCTTTGGCGAAACGATGCCGCGAACATGGCCCGGAATCAGGCCTTCAGAGGCGACTCGTCTTCCGAGAGCAATCCTATGCCCTGAACGGAGAGGGCACATGAGACCGCACGCTTGCGCCAATTTTCGCCAAAAACGCGAAAATTGGCTTATCGTGAAAAGCGGGCAGTGTTTTACGTTAACCTAATCATGCTCCGATCCATCTGTTATTGAAAAAATGATGCGTGACACAGATGCTGGACCCCGGCAATGGCATGGTCTTTGAATTGCATCGACCAACAAACTTTCACTCAAGAACTCGTTACGGATCGACGACTGATTTTCATGATGAAACCTTGACTCACCCCTCTCGAACCAACGGGTCACGTCATGCACGACGGACACACCAGGGAAAAAATCCTCATCGTCGATGATATTCCCATCAATCTTTCGCTGTTGAACGAATTTCTGGCGCAGGATTACGAGATCATCCAGGCGAGCCATGGCCGCGGGGCACTGGAAAAGGCCGCCACCCAGAAACCGGATCTGATCCTGTTGGATATCATGATGCCGGAGATGGATGGTTTCGAGGTGTGCCGGCAACTGAAACTGAATCCGGCGACCCGCGAGATTCCGGTCATTTTCGTCACCGCCAAAACCGATGCCGAAGACATATCGCGGGGCATGTCCCTGGGCGCGGTGGACTACTTCGCCAAACCCTATCTTCCCGCCATCATGCGTGCGCGCATACGCAGCCACATCGAACGTGTGCATTCCCAGGTGATACGCGCCGAGGAGCAAGCGCGGGATCTCAAGGCGATCCAATCGCGACTGGCGATCAGCGCCCTGCTGGAGACCTCCCTGGAACCGCTGCCCCTGGACACGCAATTGACCGTGGCCCTGGATATCATCCTGACCATCCCCTGGCTGGCCGTGGAGTACAAGGGGTCGATCCACCTGTTCAATTCCGACAACCAGCGTCTGGAGTTGGTGGCCCATCGCAATCTGGCGCCGCATCTGCTCTCCGCATGCGCCGCGCTCCGCTTGGGGGAGTGTCTGTGTGGCCAGGCGGCGGACAGGCGTGAGATCGTCTTCAAAAACCAGCTCGATGCGGAACATACCGTGACCTTCACGGGCATCAAACCGCATGGCCATTACTGCACGCCCATTCTCTACCAGGATCAATTGCTCGGGGTGTTGAATCTCTACGTGGCCGCCGGTCACCAGCGTCTGCCCGAAGAGGACGCGCTGCTGGCCACGCTCTCGAACACACTGGCCGGGATCATCCGTCATCGCCGCACCGAAAAGGCCCTGCAGGAGGAGCGCTGCTTCATCGCCACGATCCTCGACACCACCTCGGCCCTGGTGATGCTGCTCGATCCAAGGGGACATGTGATCCGTCACAACGCCGCCTGCGAGGAGCTGACCGGCCTCGGTTCGAGCGAAATCGAGGGCAAGTTGTTCTGGAGTCTGGCCTGGACGCCGGCGGATGAACAGGATCGGATCCAGGAGATCATCACCCTCACCGCCGAGGATCCCACCACGTTGTCCTTCACCGGACGCTGGTTCAACAAGAAGGGTCGTGAACATCACATCTCCTGGACTTTGACTTTTCTCACCGATGCCAACGGTGGATTGAAAAATTTTCTGGCCACGGGCATCGATGTCAGCGAGCGGATTCGCGCCGAGCAGCGACTGGAGCGGATTGCCCATCACGATGCCTTGACAGGACTGCCCAATCGGCGCCTATTCATGGTATTCTTGCAACAGACTCTGGCCCGGTGCCGCCGTCACGACCAGACCATGGTGGTGATGTTCATGGATCTGGACAAGTTCAAGGCGGTCAACGACACTTATGGCCATGACATCGGCGATCTGCTGCTGATCGAATCGGCGCAACGGATCCGCAACAGTCTGCGTGAAAACGATGTCGTGGCCCGTCTCGGCGGGGATGAGTTCACCATCATTCTCGGCGATGAACCGTTGAAACCGGACATCGTGGATATCGTGGCCCGAAAGATCATCACCGCCTTGCGGGTGCCGTTTCAACTGCGCGGCGTCGAATGTCGGATCGGCGCGAGCATCGGCGTCAGTCGTTTTCCCACGGATGCCGAGAGCGCCGAAGAGTTGTTGAGAAAAGCCGATCTGGCTTTGTACGCGGTCAAGAAGGCCGGACGGAATCACCATCAGATGTACCATCCGCGGATGGAGTCCGAGGGAGCTGGATAATTCATGAAAATCGCCCATGTACTCTCGCTGATCATGGCACTCCTGCTGGTGCTGCTGGCCGGAATCGGCTACAAACGCTTCATGGGTGACGTGACGGTCGGCAAGCGGCTGGCTGAAAACAATTGCGGCGTCTGTCACGACATGACCGAGACCCGCAAGCATGGCAAGGGGCCCTATCTGTGGGAGATTCACGGACGCCCGGCTGGGGTGGTCGATTACCCCTTCAGCGTGGCCTTCCGCAAACTCGTCGAGGAGAAGCCCTTTTTGTGGGACGACGCCAATCTGGAACGTTGGCTGATCAATCCGATTGCATTCATTCCCCAGACCAAAATGGCCAAGCAGACCAAGGATCATCCGGTCTCCTTCGACGGTATTCAGAGCGCGGAAAATCGTCGTGATCTGATCGCCTATCTCAAGAGCCTGCGTTGAACTGGAACCAATCCGAGGAATTTTCCTTGCTCTGTATGTATAAATTCGAATATTCTGATTCAATGGACGCGATTCGCTTGCTGTAGTTCAAGGATGATCTGATCTTCAATTTTCCTTATGAATGGGGGGAGAGGAAAACTATGTTTGCAAATCTCATCAATTGGCTACGCAAGCCGAGTCCCACGGCGGTGGGTTGGATTCTGTCCATCGGCTTTCTGGGCGGGGCCATCTTTTTCATCGTTTTTCACTTCACGATGAATGCCACCAACTCCATGAGCATCTGCATCTCCTGTCACGAGATGGAAGGTGTTTATCAGGAGTACAAGGAGAGCAAGCACTACAACAACCGCATGGGCGTGCGTGCCACCTGCTCGGATTGTCATGTTCCCCACGGCAAAACCTTCGGGGATTGGATCGATAAATTCCTCGCCAAGTTGCAGATCGGCAGCAAGGATATTTACCACCATTTCGTGGGTACTTATCCGGACAAACCCGCCTTCGAGAAGTCCCGTTACCCACTGGCCCAGCATGTTCTCGAGAACATGAAGGCCCGGGACTCCAAGGAGTGTCGCGCCTGTCACAACTACGACGCGATGTCACTGGATGAGCAGGACAAGTCGGCCCAAAAGAAACACAAAAAAGCAATGGAGAATCCGGACAAAACCTGCATCGATTGTCATTCCGGCGTGGCGCACAAGCTGCCGGAGGAGCCGGAGGCGGATGCAGCCAAGAAGTGAGCAAGGCAGTAACGCGGGCAGGATGGTTTTAACAACTCGATTCCAGATCGATTCTTGAAAAAAGGAGTGGAGCAGATGGGTATGAATTCCGAGAGCACGCTGACTCGGCGGAACTTTCTAGGGGCCGTGGGAGCCACGGGCGCGGTTTGCGTGGCCGCGGGCCTGGTAGGCATGCCGTCGCTGGCGCAAGCCGAGGATGCCCCGGCGGTCAACATCGACGAGCTGGTCGCCAAGGATTTGGGGCCTGGCAAGGTTGCCATGGAGAAGGTCAAGATCGACACGCCGGCAAAGGCCGAGAACGGCGCCCTGGTGCGCATGCCGATCTCGGTCGATCATCCGATGGAGAAGGACAACTACATCAAATCGTTGGCCGTGTATGTGGATGACAATCCCAAGCCATTGGTGGGCCGGTTCGATTTTACCCCCGAGTCCGGCAAGGCCGAGGTGGAGATGCGCATCAAGATGGCCAAGGCGTCGCAGGTGCGTGCCGTGGCGGTGAGCAACAAGGGTGCGTTGTATGGCGCGTATCTGAAGATCGAAGTGGCCGAAGGCGGTTGCGCCGGTTAAGCACCGATCATTACATTTTAGCGATTGGAGACGAACATGGCGGATATCGGAGAGCCCAAGGTACGCGGCCCGGAGAAACCCTTGAAGAAGGGTGAGGTGGCGTTGATCAAGACCCTCATCAAGCATCCCATGGAGAGTGGATTGCGCAAGGACAAGGCGAGTGGCGAGACCATTCCCGCGCATTACATCGAGAGTGTGGTGGCCGAGTATGGTGGGGTTGCGGTGGTGAAGGCGACCTGGACGGGCGCGGTTTCCAAGAATCCCTTTTTCTCGTTTTACGTCAAGGCGGACAAGAGTGGTCCGGTGAATGTGACCTGGAAGGATAACAAGGGTCAGGAGTGGAAGGAGAAGGCGGAGATCAAGGTCGAGTAGTCGATCTTGAGTGTCCCAAAAAAAAGCGCCCCCGAAAGGGGGCGTTTTTTTTGGCGTGGTGGGGTTAAACCGCAACCATCATGGGATGCGTAGTTTTTACTGGCGGGGTCCAGGGGCCGATGGCCCCTGGTGGGATCCAAGGGCAAAGCCCTTGGGACTTATTGTCTTTCGCGCGCTTTTCACGATAAGCGATTTTTCGCAAAGCGAAAAATCGTGCAAGCGCGCGGCCCTTGTCCCCTTGTCGTTGCCACGAAGTTGGTAACGACAAGGGGACATTTGTTCACGGGAGAAAAGCCGCCTGC
>JADGAY010000207.1 GCA_015231775.1 Magnetococcales bacterium
GGGCAGATCGTCATGGATCAAAGAGTAGGTGTGGATGCACTCCAGGGCGCAGGCGAACGGCAACAGAGGTTCGATGACCCCCCCCACCGCCTCGCCCGCGGCCAGGAGGAGAGTCGGACGCAGCCGCTTGCCACCGCCACCGAGCAGGCTGTGACGGATGGCGGCGTTGAGCCGTTGGGGTGGCCGGTGAGCCGGCGGAACAAAGCCCTCCAGGCTCGTCTCCACTAGCCGTTTGCGTGCCTCCAGATAGCTTTTCAACGCCGCCGGGGTCATCACGGGTTCATTCCTTGGCATGGGCGGCCACCAGCTCTTCGATGCGCTGTTCGGCGGCGTCCAGACGGTGTTGACAGTGACGGGAGAGGTTCATCCCCTCCTCGAAGGCGGCCAGACTCTCCTCCAGGGGGAGGTCGCCCTTTTCCAGGCGGGCGACAACTTCTTCCAGGCGGATCAAGGCACCCTCGAAGTCGAGGGATGTGGCGGTGGCATCCATGATGACGGGTTTCGGCTCCATCCGGACAAAGAACAAGTCGTACCGGCAACGGGGCAGATGGGGGTGATCCCCCATCACCCTGCTCGCCGCGGATCACCCATGGGCGTTTCCGTGGCAAGGGGGTGTAGCATAACACCCTAATTTTTGAGAAGCAATCTTCACATTCACATTATCGGGAATCAGTCCTGGGCCGGGCGAATCCCCGGCAGGGCCATGGGATCGACCCGGGCACCGCGCACCAGGACCCCCCAGTGCAGGTGCGGACCGGTGGCCCGCCCGGTCATGCCGATGGCGCCGATGGGGGTTCCAGCCTCGACCCATTGACCCTGGGAGACCTCCATGCGGTCGAGATGGGCATACAGGGAGATCACCCCGTGGCCGTGGTGGATCACCAACGTGTTGCCGGTGAAGAAATAGTCGTGTCCGGCCAGCACCACGGTGCCGGGGGCGATGGTGGTGACCGGTGTCCCCTTGGGAGCGGCGATGTCCACGCCGTTGTGCGGCTTGCGCGGTTGGCCGTTGAGAACCCTGCGACTGCCGAAAACCCCGGAGAAGCGTCCCGAGGCCGGCTGCCTGAATCCCTTCTCGAACCCGACCCGTCCCTCGCGCAGCCGATAGGTGGCGCTGATGGCCGCGGTCTCCCGTGCGGCGCGTGCCTGGTCCGGCTGGTCGAGATCGACCTTCTTTTTCGGCAGGTCGATGTGCTCCTCCTTGTAGGAGCGTTTCGGGACCGTCAACATCCGGGTCAAGGTTTCCGGAGCCCCTTTCGGTGGGGTCACCACCACCTCGAGGGTGACTTTGGCGGGCTGTCTCTCCATGTCCAGGGCGATCAGCGCCACACCCTGGGGGGTGATCGGAAAGGGTTCCCGGTCGAGGGTGCCGCTCAAGCGCGCCCCAGGGGGGAGATCCCGCACCTTGAGCAAAACCGCCATGCCGGGGTGGAGGTCGCCGGAGAGTTCCAGGGAGCTGGCCAGCAGGGGCCACGGCACAAGCGCGATCAGACACGCCAGAAGGGGGATCGGATGCATGCGCCAGGATGAGGAGGTGTTGAACATGGTCTCCATGGATTGAATGTCAAGGGTCTCTTGCTGGCATGTCGGAGGCCTCCGGTCGTCACCTCGGAGGCTTTTGTCCGGGTTTGCCACCGGGTCACGCGCAACGTGCGCGCGAACTCACAATGATGGTTTGCCCGCGGACCCTCCGGCCAGACAGGGTGACACGAGAGGGATCCGGACCGGGAGAACATCAGTTGGGAGCCCCTTCCGGGAAGACCTCCTCGAGGGTCCGCGCCTCCACGAATCGGAGGCTCCACGTCTCCAGCAAGGCGCAATCCCCCTGGGCGATCCGTTCACGGGCCCAATCTGGCAGCGCCCCGAAGCGACGCTGGAGGAGACGGATCAACAGGGAAGCCTCGCCTTCCTGGCGTCCTTCCTGGCGTCCTTCCTGGCGTCCTTCCTGGCGTCCTTCCTGGCGCACCATTTCCGCCACCCATTCCGGTCTGTTGTTGGACAAGATCTCTCGGGCGAATTGGGACATCATGGCCGATTCCTCCTCGGGTTTGATGCGGCGCACCGCCTGCCGCATCTGTTCCGCATTCAATTGGTGAAAAGTCGTCAACAGATAGAGCAGCACCGGAAGCAGGAGTTCCGGGGCTTCCGCCAGGGTGGTCACGATCCGATCCAGGGCCGCCATTTGGCATTCGGGGTCGCGTGTGCCGTATTTGAGGGCCATCAAACCGGCACGCAAACGCGCGTGCGAGGAGAGTTCCCTGTCCGGGATGGGGCCAAGATCGGCAACCGGAAAGCGGAAATTGAGCAACCAGGGCCGCAAGGCCTCATCCGCGTCGATCAGGGCCTGAAACTC
Source organism: Magnetococcales bacterium (assembly GCA_015231775.1). Lineage (GTDB taxonomy): Bacteria > Pseudomonadota > Magnetococcia > Magnetococcales > Magnetaquicoccaceae > Magnetaquiglobus. The sequence continues at coordinate 2,354 of JADGAY010000207.1, forward strand.
GTTCGGAATACGCCACTCCAGAGCCCCATGATACACCAACAGGGGAAGCACCGCGGGCAACCGTTTCCACTGTTCGTTTTCCCGTGCCTTTTGTTCCAGGAATGCCGAGATGCCCCGATAGATCTGCCAGGCGACCTTGTCATCCTCGTAGCTCTTGTGCTCGATCAGCACATAAAAGCAGATCGGTTTGCCGCTGATGGTTCTGGCCTCGAAGAGACGGTCCGAAAAGTAGGGACGCAGGTTCTCCTCGACAAAGCTGCCCTCGACCAGTTGCGGCGGTTCGGTGGACAACAACCGCGACACCTCCGGCGGCAAACGTTCCCGAAGCAAGGCTCCCGCCGTCTCTGGCGTGGAGAGCAGCGATCGGAACAGGCGATCATGGGGTTGGGTGATCTCGCTCATGGGACAAGCCTAACAAATCGGCGGTGGGGAAGCCAATCAAATACCGGGCGGCATGTGCCTTAAGAAGAAGTCCGCTCCGTGCGTCTTAATCTTCAGGCTTGTGGCGGTTGATGGCGTGTCACGTTGTTAACAAAACCATCAAAGCACCCAATCCACCCGTGGGTCAAGGTCTCTCCCGCCAGGCGACCACCTCGTGGAGGATGCCGCGCAGGATCGACACCTCGCGGCGGTCGAGTCCGGCGCGCTGAAACATCGCCTTGATGCTGCCCATCATGTGGCGCTTCTGCCCCTCCTTGAGAAAGCCGATGGTGGTCAAGGTCTCCTCCATGTGGGTGAAGAGGTGCTCCATGGCCGCTGCGGTGGCGGGGAGATCCTCCCGGAACGGGTCATGGGCCATGCCACGCTCCCGTTGGAACGCCTGCATCAGCGCGTATTGCACGATCAGGACCGCCTGGCCGAGATTGAGGGAGCCCTGTTCGCCTCGGGTCGGGATGTGGCAGACCAGGTTGGCCCGTTCCACATCCTCGCTCAACAGGCCGGTGCGCTCGGTACCAAAGAGGATGCCGGCCCGGATGTCGGGTTGCTGGAGGGTCTCGCGCAACGTGATCCCCAGTTCGTCCGGGGTGACCACCACCTGTCGTTGACCCCGTGCCCGGTTGGAGGTGGCCACCACCAGATGCAGATCGGCGATGGCGGCGGGGATATCTTCGAAAATTTCGGCCTGTTCGAGAATGCCGGTGCAGCCCACCGCATAGGCATCGGCATCGGGGTGGGGAAATTGACGCGGGGCCACCAGGCGCAGGCGCGAGAACCCGGTATTGCCCATGGCGCGCGCCACGGCGCCGATGTTGCCGGGGTGGGCCGGGCGGTCGAGGATCACCACGAGTTGTCCGGAGAGGCGGTCCGGATTGGGATCCGGGCCGGGTCCGGAGGGTTGGTCCGGGTCGGTGTCTGGCATGCGCGACCTCCTTGTCGGGCCCGCGAGGGGGGTATCTTGCGATAACACTTGGCGTGAATGTTGCTTGAATCTGTCATGGTATCCTGGCATGATGACAAAGATACGGTGTCACAAGAAGGTTCAATTTTCAATGTCCGGCACCCGCGGGCGGCAAACGTCCGCCCTCCTGGAGTCACCTTGAACAGCAAACGCCCCCTCTTCGGCACGCGCGGACGCACCAACCGGATCTCCGGCGCGGTTCGTCGCCCCAGACCCGGCGAGCCACCCGGCTCGGGAAGAGGCGCGCCTTCCGGTCACCCCTCCTGGTGGAACCGGAACAAAAAGCGGGTGTTGCTCGGCCTGGTCGCCCTGGCCGCCATCGGCGTGATCGCCTGGGTACTGCTGATGCGCCTGGGTAAACCCGATGCCCCGCGGGAGTCCGCCGAGGAGAACCCGGCCTGGCAATCCTGTCTCCTGACCCCGCCGGAAGGGGGATCCTATCCCAACCTGCTGCCGGTGCCCGCCGGTGAGTATCGACTGCGCAACAACTCCCAGGAGCTCAAACCCTTCCTGGCACCCCACGGCCTGAGCAAGATCCAGATCAAGGAGCCGTTTCTGATCGAAAAGCATGAGGTGACCCTCAAGGCGTTCCGTCGCTACGTGGTCGCCGTGGAGAAGATGCCCGCCGGCGCCGACCGCGAGCGGCTCAAGGCCCACATCGGCATGCACTGGAACAAGGACGACTCCGAAACCGCCTCGGTGAAAGGGATCTCCTGGGAGGCGGCCTGGGATTATGCCGACTGGTTGGGACGTCAGACCGGCTGCGCCTATGGATTGCCCTCCCGCGAACAGTGGGGGGCAGCGGCGCTGCTTTTGGACGGCGC
>JADGAY010000208.1 GCA_015231775.1 Magnetococcales bacterium
ACTGTTTTGATATTTCTGATCGCCTGAAGCACTTTACTGGGCTGAACGGTTACATGTACTCTTGGTTCACGCTGTATCACGCAGCTTCACCACGGTTCACGCTGTATCACGCAAAATCACGCTGGTTGCCAATGTTTACTTGATCCTCTGGTTGCGTGCAACCAAAAAAACGGCAATCTTACATTTTCCTGCCGCTGTCCCCATCTGCGTGAACTCCCGCCCCATCGAAAGCGTGGAGTTAAAAATGCAGAAGAACGTTTCAAAAACAACCGCGTCTGATCAACAATCCCCTGATTTTCGCATCATCCGGCTGCCCGAGGTCCAACGTCTTACAAGCCTTTCTGTCGCAACCCTTTATCGACTGATCGCCCGAGGCGACTTCCCGCAATCCATTCCACTGGGCGGGCGTTCCGTTGGCTGGCTTCTCGGCGAGATTGAAGCCTGGGTCTTGCAGCGCGTCGAACAGTCGCGCCGGGCGTAACGAGGTGCGACATGACTGTATTCCATGGCCATAGGGCCACGTCCGCGCCGTCGGATCGACAAAAACAAAGTTCATCAAACAACCCCTATCCGCGTCAAATCGATACGGACGCCGCCACCATCAAGGCGCAAACCGACATCGTGGCCCTGATCGGGCATCACGTCGAACTCAAGCCGCGCGGTGGCGAGTACTGGGGCTGCTGCCCGTTTCACACCGAATCAACCCCCTCGTTTTCGGTCAAGCCCGACTCAAGAGAGTGGTATTGCTTTGGCTGCGGGGCGGGCGGGTCCGTGATCGATTTTGTGATGCGCCAGCAAGGGATTTCTTTCCAAGAGGCCGTTGCCTTTCTGGCCGGGGATGATGTGGCCCGAGCCAGCACACCCCGCGCCGCTCCTTCAACCGCCAGCGTCGGCAAAAAGGATCCTTGGGTTCCGATCATTCCGATTCCCGACGATACGCCGGAACCTCCCCATCATTACAAGATGGGCGCGCCGTCCATGCGTTGGACCTATCGGGACACCGAGGGGCGCGCGCTGTTCCACGTTTGCCGGTTCGACCGACCAAAAGGTGGCAAGGAGGTTTTGCCGTTGACCTTTTGCCAGGGTCAGGATGGCCGGAGGCAATGGCGTTGGAAGGGAGTTCCCACACCCAGGCCGCTTTACGGGCTGGATCGGCTGGCGGCCAGACCAGATGCGCCGGTGGTCGTGACCGAGGGCGAAAAGGCCGCTGACGCGGTGGCCGCGATCTTTCCGGATTGGGTGGCCGTCACTTCCCCCAACGGGGCCGGATCGGCGGACAAGGCGGATTGGTCCGCGCTTGTCGGGCGGGATGTGATCCTCTGGCCGGACAACGACGAGGCCGGTTTGCAATACGCGGATGCCGTGACCGATACCTTGCGCAAGACTGGGGCCGCTTCGGTTCGTTGGTTGCGGCTCGATGCGTTCGTGAACCTGCCCGGCCTGCCTGCCCGTGATGAACTGCCAACCGGGTGGGATGCGGCGGACGCGGTGACGGAAGGGGGGAATCTGGCAACCGGAATCGCCTTCACGGAAGACCCGGCCAACCTGATGCAACCGCGCCGGGCGCATGCGGAATCCATGGCCGAATTCGATGCCGACATGAAGGCCACCGAACAAGGCAAAGCCGAAAGGGAGGATCGCGAGAAAGCCCGCCGAGGCTTTCCGTTTGAGGTCGTGGAGCGGGTCAAGGGCCGTCGAAGCGGGGTCTACTTCCTGCCGCCCGCCGATGGCGACGAACAACCGGAACCGGTTTGGCTTTGCGATCCCCTGCATGTCACGGCCCGCACCCGCGACAACGGCCAGAACAACCATGGCCGCCTGCTGGAATTCGACGATCCCGACGGCCATCATCATGCCTGGGCCATGCCTATGTCCCTTTTGGCCGGGGACGGGTCCGAACTGCGGTCAATCCTGCTTTCCAAAGGCTTGTCACTCTCCACGTTGCGCAAGGGGCGGGATCTGCTCGCGGACTATTTGCAGCGCGCCCGCCCGGATGCCGTGGCCCGATGCGTGGAGCGTGTCGGCTGGCACGGTGGGGCGTTCGTCCTGCCAGGTCGAACCATCGGTGAAAACTCCGAACGGGTCTTATTGCAAACCGGCGACGCCGAGCAAAGCGGGTTCGAGTCGTCCGGCACCCTTGAGGAGTGGCAACGGGAGGTGGCGGCCAAGTGCGCAGGCAACTCCCGGTTGGTGTTCGCGGTGAGTACTGCTTTTGCCTCGCCGCTGCTCGATCTGGCTGGGGCCGAGTCGGGCGGCTTTCATTTTGTCGGCCAAAGCTCAAACGGCAAGACAACCTCCCTGGCTGCGGCGGTTTCGGTCTGGGGGGGGCTGGACGCCTGCAACGCTGGCGCGCCACGTCAAACGGGCTGGAAGGTCTGGCCGCGCTCCACAACGATTCCCTGTTGTGCCTGGACGAGCTGGCGCAAGTCGCCCCCATCGAGGCCGGGGAAATTGCCTATATGCTGGCCAACGGCACGGGCAAGACCCGCTCCAGCCGTGACGGATCCGCCCGGCGCAAGGCAACCTGGCGAGTGCTCTTTTTGTCTGCGGGCGAAATCGGACTGGCCGAACACATGCGCACGGCGGGAAAGAGCGTCCGGGCCGGCCAGGAGGTGCGGCTTGTGGATATTCCCGCCGACGCTGGGCGCGGGCATGGATTGTTCGAGGAGCTGCACGGCTGTCCGGATGGGGCGACCTTCTCACGACAATTGAGCAGCGCGGCACGGGCATACCATGGGATGGCGGCGCGAGCCTTTCTTGAAAAGCTGGTGGAAGATCTGGCCGAGGCGACTAAAGCTGTTCAGACGTTCCGGAAAGAATTCTTGAACGAGATCCTGCCCGCGAATGCGGATGGTCAAGTCCATCGAGTTGCGGGCCGGTTTGCCCTGGTGGCGGCTGGGGGCGAGCTGGGCACCGCGATGGGCGTTACCGGATGGCAACCGGGAGAAGCAAACCGCGCGGCCAAGGTCTGCTTTCTTGCCTGGCTGGATTCTCGCGGTGGCGCTGGGGCGCAAGAGGAGCGGGCCGCACTGGCGCAAGTGGCGTTGTTCTTCGAGCAACACGGCTCCAGTCGTTTTGCCGAACGAGGCCGGCATGATGATCGCCAGATCGTCAATCGCGCCGGGTTTCGGGAAGAAAGAGACGGACGGGTTGAATATTATGTCCTTCCCGAATCGTTCAAGGTTGAGATCTGCAAGGGGTTCGATCCGCGATTCGTGACCCGGCTTTTGATCGCCCGAGGATGGATTGAGCCGGCACCAGATGGCAAACCGGCTTCCGTCCACCGTCTGCCAGGGTTTGGTTCGGCGCGCTGCTATCGCTTCGTCAAGATCGGGGGTGAAGCATGACAACCGATCCTTTCGCGCGCTGGCGGTCACAAGGCGTGGCCGCTCCCCTGTTTGATCAATCCCCCGTGCCGGAGGCGATGCCAAAGAAGGCCGCACCCGAAACAGTACGGGAGTTCTTCCAGGTGTTTGGCTGCTGGCCGTGGAACATCGATTCGCAGATGCCACACCCTGGCCGGGCAACCCTGAAACCTGAAATCGTTGAACGATTGTTCTGGCACTGGTGCCCGGTTTGCGGGCGGTGGGCATCGGTGGGCATCGGCTTCGATTCGAGGCGTGGACGGCTTGGAACGTGGGGATGTGCCGAGCATCCGCCGACGGAGGGGCAACGTGGCGAAACCATGGGGTGATTATTTTGGACACGCCGCGCGCCAGTGCAGCGAGTGTGACCAGCTCTTTTACCCGAAACAGGGTTGGGAGAAGATTTGCTGGCCGTGCTGGCGCGAGGCCAGGGGAGAACAGGAAGCCGAACCGAAGTCCCCCAGCCGCGAGCCTCAAGTGGTCTTTTGTAGCGATCCCCGATTGCCGGATCTGGACGAGTGGCAAGCCATGATCATGCCGTTGATCAAGCATTGTCATCCTGACAAGCACGGCGGCAGTCGGGAGGCCAACGACGTGACGAGGTGGTTGATCGACCAGCGCGAACGGCTGCCCCCCGGATAATTCCGGGTCCTCCTGAAGAGTGACGCGGCGCGGGTAAATTCGAACCCCGGCGGGCCGCTACTGTCAGAGAAAAATTGAGGTGTACACCCTGGGGGGGCGGTGTACACCTGGATATGGTGGTCCAATCTCTCGACGACCAGGGGGTTCAAACGGTGTGGGTGTTCACGCAGAGAATTTCGGATCGATAGGGGGGGGTGTCCCCCCCTCCCTCGTGGCATGGGTGGCGCGACGAGATAGGCCGGTTGGATCTCTGGACGGCTTCCGCCGGGGACCGTGTCCCCAGCCAAATTTTTGTGCGTGCGAAATTCAGAATTTTGTCAAAGAGGTCACCGTGCCAGGGATGACCCTCAATTCCCATCGTCCAAAACTGCAAAACTGCAAAACTGCATTTTGGGTGCGGTGGGATTGGGTAACCGGGTAACACCCAAGGGAAAAGGAGGGGCGTTGCCACTGAAGTCTGAATAAATGCCAGTAAAAACAATTGCATAAAAAGTGTTACCCATCTGGACTTTAGAGTTTCAAAAAATGAAGGCCATCAAAATTAATCCTTGACATA
>JADGAY010000209.1 GCA_015231775.1 Magnetococcales bacterium
CGGCTTAAGCCGCCGGTTCCTGGAAAAGCACTTCACCGGCACCTTCTCGCGTCTGGACGGCGTGGGACTGCTGGAGGTGGCCCGGGAGACCCTGGAACGACACAGACGGGCCTTCACCAGCCACATGACCCTGACCAACAGCCTGGATATCGGCGGGGATTACAAGTTCCGCCACGAGGGCGAGCGGCACATGTGGACCCCGGATACCATCGCCAAGCTCCAGCAATCGACCCGCACCAACGATTACGGGCTCTACAAGGAGTTCGCGGTGTTGATCAACCAGCAGGATCGCGTCCACTGCACCCTGCGCGGCCTGTTTCAGCTCAAGGAGGCCGAAGAGCCTCTGCCCTTGTCCGAGGTCGAGCCGGCCTCGGAGATCGTCAAGCGGTTCGTGACCGGGGCCATGTCGTTTGGATCGATCTCGAAAGAGGCCCACGAAACCCTGGCCATCGCCATGAACCGCCTGGGTGGACGGTCGAACACCGGCGAGGGGGGCGAGGATCCGGAACGCTACAAGCCGCGTCCCAACGGGGATCTGGCCCGGAGCGCCATCAAGCAGGTGGCCGCCGGACGGTTCGGCGTCTCCAGCCACTACCTGGCCAACGCGGATGAGATGCAGATCAAGATCGCCCAAGGCGCCAAGCCTGGCGAGGGTGGTCAGTTGCCGGGTCACAAGGTCACCGAGACCGTCGCCCGCATCCGCAACACCACGCCGGGGGTGATGCTGATCTCCCCGCCGCCGCACCACGACATCTACTCCATCGAGGATCTGGCCCAATTGATCTTCGACTTGAAGAACGTCAATCCCCGCGCGCGGGTGTCGGTGAAACTGGTCTCCGAGGTGGGGGTCGGCACCGTGGCCGCGGGGGTGGCCAAGGGACACGCGGACATGATCCTCGTCTCCGGTGGCGACGGCGGCACCGGCGCCAGTCCGATGAGTTCCATCAAGCATGCCGGCGCACCCTGGGAGCTGGGACTGGCCGAGACCCAGCAGACGTTGGTGTTGAACGATCTGCGCGGTCGCGTGCGTCTCCAGACCGATGGCCAGTTGCGTACCGGTCGCGACGTGGTGGTGGCGGCGCTGCTCGGGGCCGAGGAGTTCGGCTTCGCCACCGCGCCGCTGGTGGTCTCCGGCTGCGTGATGATGCGCAAATGCCATCTGGACTCCTGTCCGGTCGGGGTCGCCACCCAGGATCTGGATCTGCGCAAGAAGTTCACCGGTCGGCCCCAGCATCTGGTCAACTATTTCTACTTCGTGGCCAACGAGGCGCGCGAGATCATGGCGCGCATGGGGTTCAAATCCATCGACGAGATGATCGGCCAGTCCGATCACCTGCTGGTCAACGAGGCGGTGACCCACTGGAAGGCCAAGGGGCTCGATCTGCTGCCCCTGCTGGAGAAACCCGATGCCCCGTCGAATGTGGCCACGCGCTGCGTTCAGGCCCAGGATCACGGCATCGACAAGGTGCTCGATCACCAACTCCTGGATCTGGCCTCGCGGGTCTTCGAGAGCCTGCGTCCCATCGAGATCCGCCTGCCGATCCAGAACACCGATCGCGCCGTGGGGGCGATGCTCGGCGGTGAGATCTCGCGCCTGTTCGGCGCCGAGGGGCTGCCGCGCGGTACCATCAAGTGCTACTTCGAGGGGGTGGCCGGCCAGAGCTTCGGCGCCTTCAACGTGCAAGGGGTGTCGCTCTTCCTGGAGGGGGCGGCCAACGACTACGTGGGCAAGGGGATGTCCGGCGGACGGATCGTCATCCGCCCCCATCCTCGTTCCCCGCTGATCGCCGAGGAGAACATCATCGCCGGCAATACCCTGCTGTATGGGGCCACGGGCGGCATCGCCCTGATGCGCGGCGTGGTGGGGGAACGGTTCGCGGTGCGCAACTCCGGTGCCCGCGCTGTGGTCGAGGGGGTGGGGGATCACGGCTGCGAATACATGACCGGCGGCGTGGTGGTGGTGCTCGGCGCGACCGGACGCAACTTCGCGGCGGGCATGAGCGGCGGCATCGCCTATGTGCTCGATGAGTCGGGACGCTTCCCGTCGCTCTGCAACCCCGCCATGGTGGGGCTCGAGCCGGTGACGGAGGCCGAGGATCGGGAGGCTCTCAAGGAGTTGGTGGAAGAGCATGCGCGGTATACCGACAGTCAGGTGGCCGCGCGGTTGCTGAAGGATTGGGACGCGGCCTTGGGACGGTTCGTCAAGGTGATGCCCCATGATTATCGGCGCGTCCTGGAGGAACAGAAAAAGCGGGAGCAAGCGGGCAATGGGTAAGACCAAGGGTTTCATGGAAGTGGAGCGGGAGACGCCCAAGCCTCGTTCGGTCGCGGAGCGAATTCACGACTGGGATGAGCTGTATCAGCCGTTTCCGGTCGAAAAGCTGCGGGATCAGGCGTCACGCTGCATGGATTGCGGGATACCGTTCTGTCACAACGGCTGCGTGCTGCACAATCTCATCCCATCCTGGAACGATTGGGTCTACCGGGGACGCTGGGAGGAGGCGGTGGATGCCATGCATCGCACCAACAACTTCCCGGAGTTCACCGGTCGGGTCTGTCCGGCCCTTTGCGAGGCCTCCTGCGTGGTGGGGATCAATCGCGACCCGGTGACGATCCGCGAGATCGAACGCACCGTGGCCGAGGAGGGGTTCTCCCGCGGGCTGATCAAACCTCAACCCCCCGCCGAACGCACCGGTCGCAAGGTGGCGGTGGTGGGATCGGGTCCGGCGGGCATGGCGGCGGCGCAACAACTGACCCGCGCCGGTCACGATGTCACCCTGTTCGAGAAGAACGAGCGGGTCGGCGGACTGCTCCGTTTCGGCATTCCCGATTTCAAGCTGGAGAAAACGGTCATCGACCGGCGTCTGGAGCAGATGGTCGCCGAGGGGTTGACGGTCCGCACCGGGGTGCATGTGGGGGTGGCGATCACGGCGGAGCAACTCCGCGCCGATTTCGAGGCGGTGGTGTTGACCGGCGGCTCCGAGCAGCCGCGCGATCTGCCGGTGCCCGGACGCGGCTTGCCGGGGATCCATTTCGCCATGGATTACCTGATCCAACAGAATCGGCGGGTGGCGGGCGCGCACATCCCCCCCACCGAGGCGATCTTCGCCATCGGCAAGCGGGTGGTGGTGATCGGCGGTGGCGATACCGGCGCCGACTGCGTGGGCACGGCGATCCGTCAGGGCGCGGCGAGCGTCACCCAGATCGAACTGTTGCCCCGTCCGCCCAGAGAGCGGGCCCAGGAGACCCCCTGGCCGATGTGGCCGTACATGCTGCGCACCTCCTCGTCCCATCTGGAGGGGTGCGAGCGGATGTGGAGCATCTTGACCCGCTCCTTCGAGGCGGATGCCGGAGGTCACCTGCGGGGGATCCACTGCGTGCGGCTGCATTGGGCCGAGCAGGAGGATGGCGGACGTCCGAAGATGCAGGAGATTGCGGGATCCGAGTTCTTTCTGGAGGCGGAACTGGTGCTGTTGGCCATGGGATTCCTGCATCCGGTGAAAGGCGGCCTGCTGGAGGGTTTGGGCGTGGGGCTCGACGGGCGCGGCAACGTGCGGGTGGATGGCCAGTTCATGACCAGCGTGCCGGGGGTGTTCGCAGCGGGGGACATGGCCACCGGACAGTCGCTGGTGCTCAAGGCCATCGATGGCGGACGCCGTGTCGCCGTGGCCGTGGATGGGTGGTTGCGAAGCGGACCGTCGGTTCTTGCATGATACGGGCAGGGCGGACTTGACAAGAATCGTGCGTTTCTTTAGCATGGAATGCAAGAGTGGAAGCGTGTCGGTAACCTTTTTGGAAAAGAGACGCGAGGCGATCCCCATGAATGGAATCCCGGACGATCAGGACGATAAACTCGCGGTCTCGATGTCGGGTTTGGAACAGCGCTGGAACGACATGGCGCGTACCATACGCGAACAGCGCGATCAGATCGTGGCGATGAACGGCCAGGCCGAAGCGCACAAAGAGGCCATCGATGACCTGGAGAGTCAGGTTCTGATGCTTCAGGAGCGGATCGATGCCTTGGAGACGGAAAAAATACACGTGATCGCTCGGATAGAAGGATTGTTGGGCCGGTACGAGGAGTAGGACGGCTTGTGGAAAAGAGGCTTTCGCGCCTCTTTCGGATTTGGGAGCCATGACCGCAACCCATGAGGTGCGCATACAGGGGCAGCTCTTCAAGCTGAAATCCCAGGCCAGCGGCGACTACGTCCGCGAGCTTGCGCGCCATGTAAACGACATCATGGACCAGGTGGCACGGGAGTCGCATGTGGCATCCGTGGAGCGCACGGCCATCATGACCGCGCTCAAGATCGCGGATGAGCATCTGCAACTCAAGCGGGCCATGGCCCAACAGACCGAAAGCGCGAATGAAAAGATCAGCGGCTTGATCGCGGCAAGCGATCTGCTGCTTAAGGGATGAATCCCATGACAGACCCCTGCGGTGTTCGTGAGGTGAACAACCTCCTGAGCCGATAACTTTTGAACCTGGGAACCGAGCTCTGATTGTGGAGTGCCACCCCCTTTGCGGGGTTGCCAGAAACAATTATTCA
>JADGAY010000210.1 GCA_015231775.1 Magnetococcales bacterium
TGGCATCACCGTGGCCCCGGTCACCTTCTCGATCGGCGGGGTGGTGCTGGGCACGCTCACCTTGCCCAACTATGCCGGTTATTACGCGGTGACCGTGAACGATCTGGTGCCCGCCGATGGGGTGGATGCCTGGACCAAGGCCATCAACCTGCAGCGGTTCTTGAGTTCTATCTCCACCTCCGCGACTCCGACCACGATCCTGATCAAAGCCTCGGAGCGGACCGCCCTGGCGGGTGAATCGGTCAATCTGGCCGAGCTTCCGGTGGGCCAGTTCGTCTCCAGCGCCACGAGTCTGATCAATACGTTGATCGCCGCCAATGCCCTGCCCGCCGGGAGTGCCCTGCTCGAGACCACGGCGGTCATCGAGAATCTGCGCACGTTCAAGCGCCAGGTCGATCTGACGCGCATCGTCTCGTTGGAGATCATCACCGGAGCGGACAGCGTGGCGGCGGATGGCTCCAGCAAGGTCGGCATTCAGGTGAAAGCCACGGCGCAACCGGATGATTCCATCACCGGGGCGCTGGTGCGCATCGAGACCACGGGCGGTTCGTTGGGTACCGAGGGCAATCTGTGTACCGGATCCGTCACCCCGATCTGGTCGGTGGACAAACTGATTCAGGCCGATGGATTCGCCTATGTGACCCTGACACCGGGGTGTCAGTCCGGAACGGTCCAGGTGACCGCCATGGCGGGTGGGGTGAATGTCGCCAAGACGATCCGCTTCACGCCCGGTCCGCTCGCCTACGCCAACTCATCCCTGGTGGCCAACCCCACCACGCTGCCGGCGGATGGCAAATCCACCACCCAGATCACGGCGACGTTGCAGGATGCTTACGGCAATCCGTTGGAAGATGGTACCACCGTGACCCTGGCCACGGATCTGGGCACGATCACCGGGGGCGCCAGCCAGCAGACCGTATCCGGACAGGCGCATTTCACCCTGGTGGCCCCGACTTCCGCCGGGGTGGCCCATCTGGAGATCGTCGAGGCCCCGTACCTGACCACCAGCGTGACGGTGAGCACCACCCCGACCGCCTCGCTTCCCACCTATCCAGGGGTGTTTCAGGGATCGATCGTGCAGGGGTTGCACTACAAGGCCGAGTTGAACGGGGTGGTCCAGGCGGGGGAGACCGACTCCGAGGGCAAGTTCCAGTTCTTTGCCATCGGATCCGTCATCGCGCCGGTCACCTTTTCGGTGGGCGGGGTGGTGCTCGGCACCGTGACTCCGGCCTCGACCAACGGTATCCAGACCATCAACGTCCACGATCTGGTCAACCCCTCCGATACCGACGCGGTGCAAAAGGCGATCAACCTGCAACGGTTCCTGGCGACCCTGGACAACGATCTGGGCACCCAGACGATCGAGATCCCGGCCTCCGCGCTGACCACCCTGGCCACCCAGAACGTGACCTTGAGCACCACCCCGGTGGCCAGCTTCGATGCGACGGCGCAGCCGTTGATCGCACTGGTCCACTCCGGGCGCACCCTGGTCACCTCGGCCTCGGTGATCGACCATCTGCGCGAGACCAAGACCTGGATCGACGCGGCGCGGGTCGGGGAGATGACCATCGAATTGGGGGCCGAGTCGGTGCGCGCGGATGGCGCAAGCCACATCCTGGTGCGGGTCACCGCCAAGACGCCTGCAAGCGGTCCTTTGGTGGGTGGTCTGCTGCGTCTTTCGACCAGCGAGGGCACCCTCGGCAGTGAGACCAACCTGTGCAATGCCTCCGCCACGGTGACCAGTTCCGTCGATCGGCTCACGGATGCCACCGGCACGGTGAATCTCTTCCTTACCCCGCGCTGCGTCAGCGCCAACGCGCTGCTCACCGCGACCATCGGCGGCAAGATCGCCATCAAGAGTATCCCGTTCACGCCGGGTGCGGCGACCACGAGCAATTCGTCGATCACCGTCAATCCCAGCACCCTGCCCGCGGACGGCAGCTCCACCGCCACGGTCACGGTGTCGCTGCGCGACGCCAACGACAACCCGGTGGCGGATGGCACCCTGGTGACCCTGACCACCTCCGCCGGCACCATTCAGGGGGCCAGTACCGCCACCACCGTTTCCGGAAAGGCGACCTTTACGTTGGTGGCCGCGTCGGTGAATGTGGATGCGCTGGTGACGGCGAACGCGGCGGAACTCTCTAAGATCGTCCGCATGGGTTTATCCGGCGGTTCGGGCGGCACCACTTATGATCGCAAGCCCAGTTCGATCCAGATGGCCGTTGGCACCCAGAAGATCTTCGTGCGCGGCGTGGGCAAGAGTGAAATGGTTGGCATCGCCATCCAGGTACGCGATGAGGTGGGCGATCCGGTGAATGAAGGCAGTTCTGGTTTGAACTATCCTACCAATTTCAACAACCTGCGCGTCACCTTGAAGACCCGTCCGCGCGGTGGAGAGACCGTCGCCGGCATTGGGCGCATGAGTGGCGCCACCCTGGATACCCAGGAGGAGACCCACAAGAGCACGGACAGCGTCAATTCGATCCTGATCCGTTCCATCAACGGTTCGGCCACCGTCAACCTCACCTCCGGGGTGCGTCCTGGCGTGGTGGAGTTGTTGGTCGAGGCGCTGGATACCGATGGCGCCACGGTACTGGCCAGCGCGGTATCCTCCCTGGTGACCATCTCCTCGGGTCCGGCCCACACCATCGCGCTCACCGAGGCGTTCAAGGATGGGGCTGTCAACCTGAAGGATTATGGCCGTGGTGGGGTCTATTGTCGTCTGGGATCGGCCCTGGTCACGGATCGTTACGGCAATGCGGTGCCCGATGGCACGGTGATCGCCCTGAATCTGCTCGACGCCGTGCTGGCCCAGGGGATGACCGGCGCCATCGGCACATCCTCCCCGGATCTGACCGATGCCGCCGCCAGCTTCAATGCAAGCAAGCTGATCGACAGCTCTGGCATTGGACGATACATTCAATCCGGCGATCAGGTGCTGATCGACCCGATTGACACCGCCCAGGAGCGACGTCACTTCGTGACCAGCGCCCTGTCCGCCACCACCTTGACCACCAACCAGCCCTACTCCCAGACACGGAGCAATCTGAGTTACTACGTGGGTGCGTCGCTGCGCGGTGGGGCGATTCATGGCTACTCTGGCCAGACCGGTTGCGATCCAGCGATGTTGACCACCGGCGTCACCGCCACCACCGGGGGCGTGGCACCGATCCGGGTCACCTATCCGGCCATGCGCGAGACCATCATGCTCGGCTGTCTGGGTTATACCTCGGGGATCTACAACAGCACCACCGTCGAGGATACCCGTTTCCCGAACCTTTCCGGGCAGGTGTTGATCGTGGCCGGGGTCAACGAGGTGAATGATGTGGCCGCCACGGGCGTCACCCAGGTGACCAAGGGTCGCTTCTGCTTCTCGCCCCTCGGGCCGGCCACCCTCACGGCCTTTCCGCCACGCATCAGCCCATCGATCGACCCGCAGGACTTTTGGGTCACGGTGCGGGATAGCGGGGATGTCGAGGTGCCGAATACCACCGTCACCTGCACGAGCGCCAACAACGGGACCGGTTCGTTGGATATCACCATCGGCACCGCCGGCGCGACACGTCAGTCCCTGCTGACCGACGCCAACGGCGTGGCCTATTTCCAGGCGGTTGTCACCGGAACGGGCTCCTCCACGAATGCCGGGAGTATTTCTTGCACGGGATTGAACGCAAATGCCAGCATCACCGTCTATTGAGGGGTGGTTGGCGCGGGCGCGGGAGAGGCTGACCCTCCGCGTGCCCGACGGATGGCGGGGGTTGAAGGAGCCGATGGATCTTGCCAAACGCTTCAAGCGTTCCCGCAAGAAGGCCGAGGGGGTGGCCGCGCTTCATGCCGATTCCGAGGGGGTGGGCCTGGTGCATGTGCTGTTTCCGGAAGGGGAGAGGCCGAAACTGCAGGTGTGCGTGTTTGCGCCCGTGGCCAAGGGGCAGACCCCCGCCAAGGTGGCCCAGACCCTCATCAAGTCCCACAAACTGGAGAAGGCCCATTTTGTCGGCGTGCTCGACCGCTCCGCCTACGTGCTCTTTCCCGCCGATGCCCCGGAGATGCCGCGCGAGGAGTGGAACGCGGCCATGAAGTGGCGCATCAAGGATCAGATCCCTTTTCCGGTCACCCAGGCGGTGGTGGAGATCTTCGAGATGCCGGGCAACTCCACCCGGATCTACGTTGCCGTGGCCAAGGAGTCCGAGGTGCGCGACGCGGTGCGGCTCTTTCAGGGGGTCGGGGTGAAGCTGACGGCCCTGGATATCCCGGAGTTGGCGCTGCGCAACCTGGCTCGGGGGTTGCCCGATGATCACGACGGCATGGTGGTGCTTCATCTGGAGCGCAAAAGCGGGATGGTGATGCTGATCAAGCGGGGTCGGTTCTATCTGGCCCGGCGTTTCGAAAACGGTCTGGACACCCTGCTCCAGGCCCTGGATGAGGATGGGGGCGGGGTGACCCGGGCGCCGTTCATGGATCGGATCGCCCTGGAGGCGCAGCGCACCATGGATTACTTCGAAAGCCACTTCGGGCAGGCCCAGGCCTCGTCGCTGCACAT
>JADGAY010000025.1 GCA_015231775.1 Magnetococcales bacterium
ACCACCTGGGCGATGGTGCTGGGTAAGCTCAAGGAACTGGCTTTCTACGAGGCGATCCGGGTGAAGGAGGAGTGCAACAAGGAGGTGTTGCACGAATGGCCGGATGAGCGACTGGCCGCCGTCTGCGCGCGGCGCGTGGAGAAGGATGTGTTCTGGTATGAACTGAAGAAAGAAGAGCTGAAGAAGGGGGGATGAGATGAGCGGATCTGGCGTGCAACAGTTGGAATTCGGTGATCCGGAGGCAAAAGATCAAGTTTCGGACAAGCCGAAGCTGACGGAGGTTGGAGGGATTGATGGCAAGGAGTTGCTCCGTTTGATCGAGCGCATCGAGCGGTTGGAGAAGGAGAAACTCGGTATCGCGGCTGATATCCGATCCGTCTATGAAGAGGGCAAGTCCACAGGGTTTGATACAAAGATCAAGCGCAAGGTGATCCGTTTGCGTGCCATGGAGCTGCACCAGATCGAAGAGGAGGAGGTGACGGTCGAACTCTACAAGCGCGCGCTGGGCATGAAGTCGTGAATTCGCGAAACCGCCCCTTTGCAGGAGGGGCGGTCGTCAGGGCGTGGTGGCCCTGGCCTGACGAGCAGCCAAGGTACGACATGACTACTGCACAAACAAAGATTATCCACATCCCGGTTGACGCACCCATCTGCTGGCATTGTCAGTACTGGTCACGGATCGAGAAAAGTGGTGGCGGTTGGTGCGTGGTTGAATCGGCCAATCTGGTGGCCTGGGATTGGACATGCGAGCGGTTTAAGCGCCGCCGGACCGCCATGAAACCGGGAGGGTGAGATGTTGAGCCGCGAGATGAAAGGCAAGATCAAGATGGCCCAGAAAGAACTCAAGCTCGATGATGGGCAGTACCGGCAGATGCTGCTGGACCGCTACGGCGTGGACAGCTCGACGAAGATGTCGTTCGCGGATGCGCTGGATCTGCTGGCTCATTTCAAGAAGCTGGGCTGGAAACCGCGCCCGCCCAAAGAGGCGGAACAACCGGGCCCTCCGGCGGGCAGGCGGCCCCAGCCCAGAGAGGGCAATGAGGCCATGGTGGCCAAGATCGCCGCGATGCTGAAAAACGCCGGGCGTCTCGGTCAGGGGGCGGCGCGGCTGGCTTATGCCGACGGCATTGCCCGGCACATGTTTTTCGGCGGTGATCTGGATGTGCAGGTCTGGGTCGAGTGGCTGGAGCGCTGGCAGCTCGTCAAGGTGATTCAGGCGCTGGAGTTCGACGCCAAGCGGGTGTTGAAGAGGGCGAACGATGCGTGATGTGCTGCACGAGGTCTGTCAGGACGAGCTGCCGGAGACCCTTCGGGAGATCCGGGACGTGATCGGCTGGACGGCCACCATGCAGCTCGTGCGCGAGCATGGCGGATTGCGGGTGATGGTGCCCAAGACGATGCGGGCGGATCATCCACTTGCCAACCTGCTGGGGAGCGAGGCCGCCGGGCGGTTTAGCAAGGTCTACGGCGGCGAGACGGTCAAGATCCCGCGCGCCATTTCAGCGCTGCGTTGCCACCGGGATCGGGAGATCCTCCGGCGCTACGACGCCGGAGAGAAGCTTGCCGCCCTGGCGCGCGAATACGAGCTTGACCTCCGGACCATCGAACGAATCATCCCACGCGCTGGCCTCAAGGAGGTGGAGCGGCGGGAGCGCCAGCCGGAGAAGCAACTGACGATGTTTGGTTATTGGGAGGAGTGATGCCGTGGACCGCTTTACCCTGGAGCTGTTTGCCCGTTCGGAGGTTTTGGCGAAGTGGGAGTGTGGGTTCCTCACCAGCCAGCTTGGATGGGTGCCGTATCTTGGGAAAATCAAGCTGTTCTCACCGCTCTCCATGCACCTCCCCGGCGCGCGTCATCCGACTGGGCTGTTTGCCACCGAGGCCGAGGCGTTGCGCGCCGGGGAGAGCTATCGGCGGGAGTGCCGGGCGCGGATCGCGGCGGGAGGGACGGACGATGCGTGCGCCCGGGCGCGCCAACAGGATCATTTTCGTGACGTCACGAAAATGGTGGGATGATGCGCGGGCCTTCGCCTGACTACTCGCGGCGGACGGGCGGCAAGGGGTCGCTGGCTGGTCTGGTGCAGGCCATTGCCGGCCCATTGCTGGACCATCCGACCAGCAAGGCTTGTTTGCTGGCGCGGGACTGGCGGCGGGTGGCCGGGGATGAGTTGGCCGCGCACACCGAGCCGATTCGGCTGGTCAATGGCGCGCTCACGGTGCGGGTGGATTCGTCGGCCTTTGCCTCCGAGATCTCGTTTCGGGCACCGGAGATCGTGCAGGCGCTGCGCGAGCAGCTCCAGATCGGGATCAAGGCTGTGCGCTGCAAGACGGAGACGTTGAAGTTCGCACCCGCCAAGCGCCCGGAGCCACCGCCCCCGCTGCGGGAACCGACCCCGGAGGAGCGGGCGCGGGCCGCCAAGCTGACCGACGGGATCGAGGATCCCCGGTTGCGGCGGGCGATGCGGGGATTGTTGCTGGTCAACATGGTGCGCAACGCCTCGCGTGACACGGATGGATGAGGCGGGATTCTGAAAGATTGACGGGCCGGCGACGAAAAAGGCTTGCATTCGTTCGTCTGGTTCCGGTAACGTCTGGGGCGGAGCTTGAACACCTCCACAACCGAAGGCGGACAACCGCCCCCGACAGTCTGGCGTTTTTTTGTGCCCGTTTCCATGCGGCTCATCATCGCGTATCCGCGTTTGCCAAACTCCGGGGGGGTCATGCTATGTCCAAGCCGCAAGGCCAAAGGCATGGCCGCCCAACCTTCGGTGGGGTGTTCAACCCCCGGAGTCCTGGCGCTTGAACACCGTCTGTGCTCCGGCAATCCAATTTGCAGCCGAAGGAGCAAACGCATGATCACCCAATGCCACACCACCCCCACGTCCACAGTCACCCCGTTCACCTTCGAGGATAAACCGCTTCGCTTCGTCATGGATGATCAGGGCAACCCCTGGTTCAATGCCAGTGACATCTGCGCGGTTCTCGAATATGCCAATATCGCACAAACCATTCAAGATCATGTTGATGCAGAGGATGTATCAAAACGATACACCCTTACATCAGGCGGAAAACAGCTCATCAGTCACATCAACGAGTCCGGCCTGTACGCTTTGATTTTCGGATCGACCAAGCCGGAGGCGAAGCGGTTCAAGCGGTGGGTGACTTCCGAGGTACTCCCCTCGATCCGCAAGACCGGCTCTTACCAGCATCCCCAGTCGGATGTGCAGGAGATGCTCGACAAGATGCTGGCCACCATCGAGGAGATGGGGCGGGAGTTGAGCAAAACCAAGGCGGACGCGGTGATGGAGATTCCGGCCAAGGAGTTTGCCGGGTTGATGAAGCGCCTGGCGGATTCCGAGACCTTCCGGGCCGAGATCCTGAACGCGAAGCTGAATCCGCCGACGCGTCAGGCCAACAGGCCGGTGACCCCGGAGGAGGTAAGGGAGATCCGGCGACTGTCCGCCGCGGGGGTCAGCGGGAGAGAAATCTCCCGCCGGATCAAGCGCAGCTCCTCCAAGGTATGTCAAGTGCTGCGCTCCTTTTGAGGATGGCGACATGAAACCATTCTCCAACACCGCGCCGATCACCACCTCCCTGGCGATCGCCACGGGGACCGACAGCAAGCACAAGAGCGTCCTCGGCTTGATTCGGCAATGCCAGGCCGATCTGGAAGTGTTCGGACGGGTCGCGTTTGAAACGTGCTACATGGAAACCGCAAGCGGCGCGCGGCCAGTCGAGATCGCCCGTCTGAACGAACGCCAAGCCTGCCTGGTCCTGGCCCGCATGCCCAACAACGCCCTGGCGCGGACATTCACCCATCAACTGGCGGACGCATTCCACGAGGTAGACAGGCGGCAGAAGCTGCAATCCATGACACGCGCGCTCTTCAAGATGCGCAAGCCCCGTGAGCCAACCCCTGGCCCCGACCCCATGTTGGCGATGCTGAACCGCATGGTCATCGCCATGGAGACCCTGGCGCAACGCAACATCGTCGCGCTGGATGCCGACAAGGCGCGGAGCCTCCCCACCATCCCCGCCTGCCGGCCACCCTGCCAGCGCCGGGCCGGGTGCACCTGACATCCAACCGATTCACGAACCACGAAGACCAGGGGAAACCCTGGTCTTTTTTTGTTTGCGGATTGCGCAACCAGATGCCAAAATGCAATTCATCAATCATAATCAAGATTATAAAATTGATAATAATTTTCGATTAAACTGGTCACTGAAATATTGCATGATCGGTTACAGGGGTGAGTAAACACTGAAGAACGATACCACGTTTTATGTTTCGATATTACTAATACACTTTTACTGGAGAAAGCAATGGTTTTGAAATCGGCAATCATTCATCGTATCAATAAAGCCAGATATCAATCATCCAGTTTGAATTTGCGCAAACAAGAACTTAATATTACCAATGAATCTCTGATACGTTTGATTGATGAGGTTCGCGGGCTTTATGAAAGAACAGGAAAAGCGCGTGGAGTATTTGAAGATAACAATGATTCCTATCCTTTTCAACGCATGGTGGAACGATTTCTTGATAAAAAGGTTGACTTTGTCCAATTCAGCAGCGGTGCAATGATGCATTTCAAAGAGACCGCTGACGATGTCAATCTGGCCACAGGCGGTTATGTCTTGTTTGTTTTGTACGAGGAGAAACCAAACCTGTTTTTGATGGTGGTCATGCTGAACGACATAACCGGCACCGCCATTGACAAGGAAAGTCTGGAGGTCAAAGAAATCATGCACCTCGAAACCAAACATTTGCATTTGGCGGCCAGATTGAATATTACCTTCTGGAAGGGTGAAGAGCAGAAGCAGTACCTGTCCTTCATCAAGGGGCGCGGCGCTGGTGACATCTCACGCTATTTTCTGGATTTTATCGGCTGTAAGAATTACAGCAATTCGCAACAGCAGACCAGAATCTTGCGAGACGCAATTGACAATTATTGCAAGACACATGAAATAAGTCAGGACAAGAAGCAGGAAATCAGAAAAAAGATATATGACCATTGCGAAGAGAAACGCAAAGAACGTAAACCTGTGACGTTGGAGACGATCTCGCGGTTGGTGGATGATGAGAACCCGGAAGCGTTTCTGATCTATGCAAACTCCGAGGAGGTCGGTTTGAGCGACACGTTTGATCCAGATCAGAGGGTTATGAAGAGCTTTCAATTATTCACCCTCCAAAGACAAGGCGTTAAACTGTTATTCAATCGTGATCTGCTCGGAACAGAGGTGATTCTTGAGGATGACCGATTGATATTAACCGAAATACCTCAAGAATGGATCGAGCAATTGAGAGACTAATGTCTGATCTAGCACAAAAACTGGCTATTTCTATCGAGACGTATCGACTGCTGCAGAATGTGCGGTGGAACGATGATCGGACGTTCTCTGGCCAGCTTTCTGTTTCACCCGTCGCAACTGATTTGAAGGATCGATTGGATAAACTTGGCATCCTGTTGGGGAGTCCTTTCCATCATGGGATCCTGGAATTGACGGTCCTTTCTCCAATAGGGCTATCAATATTTTTTGCCAAGGACTGGACGGACTATCTGGAACGCAAACCTTTTCGCATTGGAGAGGTAGAGGATTTTTATATAGCTGAGGATGACTACTGGCACCAGGATCGTTCGACCAAAGATACCCCCCGTGCGCAGGGCTATCGGGATATTTTGGAGATCGTCGCGATTCTGCTCAAAGTGGCCGACCATGTCGAATCTGACTCTGGGAGCAAAAAATTGATTTTTTTGCACCAGGGGAAGTTGGAGTTGGTGGTGCGTTATGGCGCGACGGATCTGGTTTCTCAACCATCCTTGCCGGCGCTCCGAGAGTTACTTGAAACCGCGCCACATGAGGAGCAGAAGCGGACGATTTTGAAAACCGTCTTGTCTGACATGCTGAAAAACATTCCACCCGAAACTCGTTTCTCACACCTTTTATCCTCATTCGAGGAGATATGCATGCGAGTCAACGATAATTATCAGGTGTTTGTCAGCGGTTTTTCGTTCGATGCCGCGCGGGAACAGCTGGAAGAACGCAAGATGGAGTACATGGTCAAACTGAATGGGGTGTTGACCGAGATACAGAACAAATTTCTTGCGATCCCGCTCGCTCTTTTGCTTGCCAGTGGGCAGATGGAGGATAAAGGCGCTTTCACATGGAAAAATCTGTCGATCCTGATTGGAGCGATTCTTTTTGGACTCTTGATGTTGTTTCTGGTGAACAATCAGAGACACACGCTAAGGTCAATCTGGGAGGAAATCGCGCAACGGCGTGATCGATATAAAGATCAGAATCCAACTCTGTTTTCTCGCGAAAAAATCAAAGAGGTGTTTGATGGTCTCCACGATCGATACCGTCGCCAAATGCGAACGTTGCGTCTGCTAGATATTGTTATCATCTGCGGATTGCTATTGACATGCTGGGTGTATTTTCAGCTCACCCCTGATGCTTGGCCGACAATAAAATCAGTCTTCATTTCGATTCTGAACTTTTTCGAACAATTATTCTTGTTCTGCATTCGCTGATTAGGCATCTCTGCAAGACCAAACAGCCCATCATTTGCCGTCATCCGTCGCCTGCCTTCCTGTTCTTCTCATCCTTATCCTGACCAAGATGTCGCTCTTGGAATCGCCCAGGGCGGACGCAACCTTCTTTGTGTCAGGAGCGGATCATGTCCGATTTTCTTCCAGCGTTTCAAAAGACCATGGGCCATGAGGGCGGTTGGTGCAACACGCCCGGTGATCGCGGTGGGGAGACCTACCGGGGGATCTCCCGTGTCTATCATCCCAAGTGGCCCGGCTGGCCGCTGATCGATCGGCTCAAGAATTCCGCTGGCGTGCCGGTGATTCAGGGGGCGGATCTGGAGAGCCTTAACGGGATGGTGGAGGCGTTCTACCAGAGCGAGTTCTGGGTGCGGTGCGGCTGCGACCGGATCGGTCATCAGGGGATCGCCGAGGAGTTGTTCGACAGCGCCGTCAACGTCGGGGTGGTTGCCGCGCAGACGTGGCTGCAAGAGTCGATCAACATTCTCAACGTGCGGTTCCGCCTCTCCGGACAGCTCACGGTGGATGGGCATATCGGGCCGGGCACGCTCGCCGCCGTGGCCAAGATGCTGGAGCGCGGGACCGGGGTGTTGCTGTTCCGGCTGATGAATCTGGCGCAGGGGGCGCACTACCTCAATTTGGCGCGCAAGGATCCCGTCCAGGCCAAATTCCTGGCCGGCGGCTGGCTCGATCGGATCGAGTGGGAGACCTCCCGATAACCCGCCGACTGCTGTCGGCTGTCCGTCGTCACGCACGAATCGTTATCCTGGTTCTGCTGCTGTTCGGATGAGTTCCGGAGTCGCTTCATCGTTTGAATTTTTGTTCACACCCTCTTCCAAGGAGCCTGAAACCATGCACAAAAAATTGATCCTCGCCGCGATCCTGGGTGTTGTCACCTTGCCGCCCACCCTGGCCATGGCGATGGATTCCTCCACTGCGTCCGGCATCACCGCGATGATCGCCCCCCTCATCCCTGACAGCGTGGGCAGTGCCGTCGGCAGCCTGTTCACCCTCGCTGGCGCGGCGGCGCATCTGGCGGCGTTTTTCGCTCCCCCGGGCGCCACCGGCACCTTCTGGAACGTGGTGAACAAGTTCGGCGGCAACTACCGCAACGCCACCAACGCCGACTCTGGCCGTGGGTGGTAGTGATGGACGACGCGGATTGGGCGCAACAGATCGCGGAGATCGAGTTCAACTTATGGAAGTTGCAGCGCTCCCGATCCGATCGGCAAACGAACACGAGCGGCTTTTGCCGTGATTGCAGCATCGCCATTCCTCAAGCGCGCCTGGAGGCCAATCCAGGCGCGTGGCGATGCCTGCCGTGCCAGCGTCGATGGGAGAGTGGACGATGATGGTCAACATGGAGTTGTGGCAGCTCATTTCGCTGTTGCTGGCGTTCTTCGGCTTCACGGCGGGCGGGGTGAAAATATTCCTCAACCAGTTCGAGCGACGACTTGACGAGCGGTTCAGCTCGCTCGGCACGGCCATGGCGACCATGGACCAGGCGCGGCGGGAATCCGCGGAGGAGCTGGCCAGACACGACCAGACCGTGGACGGCCAGCTCCGGGAGTTCATGCAGGACACCGACCGGCAGCTTCGGGAACTCGAACGGGGGCTGCATGGCATGCAAGTCGAGATGCTGTCCAAATATGTGCAGCGCGAGGATTACATCCGTGGTCAAACCGTGCTCGAAGCCAAGCTGGATGCGCTGTACAGCAAGTTAGAGACGATCCTGGCGAGGGGGAATACGAATGAACGTTGATCTTGCGAAAACGCGCCGGGAGTCGATGCGTTGGACCATCCTGCTCACGCTCAACAACGCCCGACCCATCGGGGCGCACGAGCAGTTGATTCTATCGGTGATCCAGGCCGTGTTCCCGGATGCGACCGCTCACGAGCTGCGTCGCGAGCTGGATTACCTCGCCGACCGGGAGTTGGTGAGCCTGAACAAAAAGCCGGAGGGCGTGTGGCTTGGTGGGCTGACCCGCTTCGGCGTGGACGTAGCCGAATACACCGTGGATTGTGAACCAGGTATTGCCCGGCCTCCGAAGTTCTGGGGTTGACCATGACGCAGCGTTCCCTTGTCGAGAGTCTGCCTGCCGACATTCGGTCCTGGATCGATCAGGCCCTGGTGGAGGGCAATTTCAGCGGCTATCAGGCGCTGGAGGAGCTGTTGCGGGCCAAGGGGTACGAGATCTCCAAGAGCGCGATCCATCGCTACGGGCAGGCATTCGAGCGTCGCCTGGGAGCGCTGAAGCTGGCGACCGAGCAGGCGCGCGCCATCACCGAAGCGGCTCCAGATGACGAGGACGCGGTTTCGCAAGCACTGGTCAGACTCTATCAGGAGAGGACGTTCGATCTGCTGCTCAAGATGGAGATCGATCCGAAAATCAGTTTTGCCTCTCTCGGTCAGGCGATCGCGCAGATCTCCGGAACCTCGACGACGCTCAAGCGTTATCAGTCCGAGGTGCGCGCCAAGACCAAGGCTGTGGCCAGGGATGCCGAGCACATCGCCCGGCAGGGCGGCCTGTCGGCAGAGGCGGCGGCCAGCATCCGGCAGGCCATTTTGGGGATCCCGTCATGACCGTATCCGTCCCGGATGACGGCATGGCGCCGCCAGCGCTGCTGCCCTATCAGCAGCGCTGGATCCAGGATCCGGCCAAGGTGAAGGTGTGTGAGAAATCGCGGCGCATCGGCATCACCTGGGCCGAGGCCTCGGACAACGTGCTGACCGCCGCCACCAGCAAGGCGGATGGCGGCATGGATGTGTGGTACGTGGGGTATAACCAGGCGATGGCCGAAGAGTACATTCGCGCCGCCGCCGGCTGGGCCAAGGGGTTCCAGCGGGCGGCCACCGAGGTCCGTCAGCAACTCTTCCGCGATGATGACGCGGATCGGGACATTCTCACCTACAGTATCGATTTCGCCTCGGGCTTTCGGATCTCCGCACTCTCCTCCGCACCCAGCAACTTGCGCGGCAAACAAGGCACGGTCGTCATCGACGAGGCGGCGTTCCACCCCCGTTTCCCGGAGCTGGTGAAGGCGGCCATGGCGCTGCTGATCTGGGGCGGCAAGGTGCGCATCATCTCCAGTCACCAGGGCGACGACTCGCCGTTCAACGGGCTCGTGCAAGAGTGCCGGGCTGGGAAGAAAAGCTATTCGGTGCACCGCTATACCTTCGAGGAGGCGGTCAAGCAGGGGCTTTACCGCCGCATCTGTCTGGTGACGGGGGATAAATGGTCCGTCAAGGCCGAGAAGAAATGGGTGGAGCAGGCCTACGCCGACTACGGCAGCGATGCGGAGGAGGAGCTGGACGTGGTGCCGTCGAGCGGGTCTGGCGCCTATCTGACCCGGACGATCATCGAGGCGTGCATGGATCGCGCGCGGGTGGTCCACAGGCTTGCCCTGTCGAAAGTGTTCGTATCGAAAGAGGCCTTCCTTCGGGAAGGTGAGGTGCTGGAGTGGTGCGAGCGCACCATCCTGCCCGAGTTGCAGCGCTTGAGCAAAGAGCGGCAGAGCTATTTCGGCATGGACTTCGGGCGCAGCGGCGACTTGAGCGTGCTGGTGCCGATCGTTCAGGAGCAGGATTTGCGGCTGACCATACCGTTCACGATCGAGATGAGCGACGTGCCATTCGAGCAGCAGCGCCAGGCGCTGTTCTATGTCGTGGATCGCCTGCCGCGTTTCCGCTCCGGAGCGCTGGATGCGCGTGGCAACGGGGCGTATCTGGCCGAGGTGGCCATGCAGCGCTACGGCGCGGTGCGCATCGCCCAGGTGGCCCTTTCGCAGCCCTGGTACATCGAGCACATGCCCAAGCTCAAGGCGGCCTTCGAAGACCGGAGTATCGCCATCCCGGCGGATGCCGACATGCTGGATGATCTGCGCGCGATCAAGATGTACAAGGGGGTCGCCAAAATCCCGGACAAAGCCAAGACGCGCGGCAAGGATGGTCGGCAACGGCACGGGGATGCGGCCATCGCCCTGGCGCTGGGGGTGTTCGCGACCAAGAGCAGCGCGCCGCCATCGTTCGGGGTCACCGTGGATCCCGCGCCCGGAACCTATCAACCCAAGGCGCACCCGCCGAGTCCCAGACTGTTCACGCGTATTCGTAAGCGGATATTCTCATGAAAAAACACGCCAAGAAAATTCCCGACCAGAAGAAGCAGCAAGCGGCGTTCCGCGAGGCCCATGGCGTGACCGTCGATCCGGAGGAGAGAGGGTATCGCCGTTTGACGGGTGGCGCGCATCGCCGTGAGCTGCCTATTTATCAAGGCACGCGCGCGCGAGAAATCGTCGTACATCTGTGGCGCTCCAACCCTCTGGCCAACCGGGTGGTGGAGTTGCCGCTCGCTTTCATCTTGTCGGATGGCGTGACGCTCAAGATCGATGATCAGGAGGCGCAGGGGTGGCTGGATGCGTTCTGGCGTGACCCGATCAATCGCATGGGGGTCAACCTGCACCGGATGGCGCGGGCGCTGTCGATCTTTGGCGAGATGTACTGGGTGGCGTTTGCAAACGGCGTGACCGGCCATGTGCGCCTGGGGTATCTCGATCCGGAGCGGATCGAGAAGGTGGTGTACGATCCGGACAACGGCGCCCAGGCGATCGGTGTGATCACCAAGGCGGACGCTGACGGAGTGCAACAGCGGTATCGCGTGATCATCAATGGAGTGGATGACGAACTGTTCATGCCGGCGGCGGTACGGCTGCGGGAG
Organism: Magnetococcales bacterium; assembly: GCA_015231775.1. Taxonomy (GTDB): domain Bacteria; phylum Pseudomonadota; class Magnetococcia; order Magnetococcales; family Magnetaquicoccaceae; genus Magnetaquiglobus. The sequence continues at coordinate 11,270 of JADGAY010000025.1, forward strand.
AGTTGCACGGACGGTGAGATCTTTTTTTTCTCGGTCAACGATATCCCCAATTCTGGCGGGCATAGCGACTTGTTGCCGCTCGCGGACTGGATCAAAGGTTACGATGATTTTTTGTTCGGCGAGATCGAGCGGGCCGAATTCATGCGGGCCAACGTGTGGGATGTGACCGTGACCGGGGCCACGCCCGAGGAGGTCGCGGCGCGGGCGCGCACGATCGAAATGCCGGCGCCGGGCTCGATCCGCGTGCACAACGAGACCGAACGCTGGGAGTCGGTGTCGCCGTCGATCCAGGCGGGGGAGACCAGCGACCTTGGGCGGCTGTTCCGCAATCATGTTTTGGGTGGCGCGACGTTGCCCGAGCACTGGTTTGGAGGTGGCGGGGATGTGAACCGCTCCACGGGCGAGAGCATGTCGGACCCTACGACCAAGATCTTCACCATGCGCCAGAAGCTGATCCAGTATTTTTTGGAGGAGATCGGCGGGTACGTGGTGCGCAGGCGGCTTGAAGCGCTCGGACGTGCCATGCCGGATATGGAGGATGCCGCATGGCGGGTGCGGGCCGAATTCCCGGAGATGATCGTCAAGGACGTCTCCAAGTACGCAGCGGCCATGCAGCAGGTTGTGGCCGCCTGCTCCTCGGCGGTGGATGCCGGGTTGATGACGCGGGATACGGCGCTGCGCTGCATCCGGTCGGTGGCCACCCGGTTGGGGGTGGAGTATGACGCGGAGCAGGAGATGGCCGAAGTCGAGCGGGATGCAGACCTGGCGCGCGAAACGGAAGCCTTTCGCCCGCCCGTGCCCCAGACCACGGATCCAGCGCCGGATTTCGGCGATCCGAGCGTGACGGCCTGATGATCCTTGAGGTCGCATGAGCGTCAAGAAGAAAATCGCGGATGCCATCGCCAAGGCGCAGGCGGATCTGGTCGCCATCCAGGCGAACGTGATGGGCGAGATCGACCGGCTGTTGAGCGAGGTATCCGGCCAGATCAAGCAGGAGCTTTCGAGCCAGCCGAGCGATTTTCAGATATGGCATTTGACCCGTCTGCAAAAGTGGGTGGGGCGCGCCATGACCTGGTTTGGCGATCAGGCTGGAGAGGTGGCGGCGGCGGGTGCGCGGGATGGGTGGGAGGCCGGGGTGCGCATGGTGGATGAGCCTGTCGCCATCGCGGCGGCGGCCTCGACCCCGGAGAGCGTGACGTATATTCCCGGACCGGCATCCTTGTCAACGGTGCTACCGATAACACCTCCCCCATCCCAGCCGGATGCGAAAACGCCCTCGTCGCCCGCCCCCTCCGTCTCACCTACCACAACCCAACCCATTCGGGTGACGGCGTTTGCCAATGCGCCGATGTTGGACAAGCAGCAGCTCGTCGCCATCGAGGGGTTCCTGACCCACAAAATGAAGGATATCTCCGCTGACACGAGGAAGGCTATCAATCGCGAGCTGGGACTGGTGGTGACCGGACTGCAAGGGCAGGCCCAGGCGGCCACCGCCATCGAGAGGCTGTTGAAGGTGGGCGGCAGACGGCGCGCGTTGACCGTGGTGCGCACCGAGGTGGGCCGGGCTTTTTCGATTGCCGCGCAGCGCAACATGGAAGAGCAGGTCGCGGCGGGGCTGACGGGGCTCAAGAAGAAGTGGCGCCGCTCCGGCAAGATCCACTCCCGCGTGTCGCATGACTTGGCGGATGGTCAGGTGGTGGCAGTGCATGAGTCGTTCAAGATCGGAGGCGAGTCGATCCGCTTTCCCCGTGATCCGGAAGCCAAGCCGGCGCAGACGATCAACTGCGGTTGCACGGCAGTCCCGCACTCGGATCGCTGGGAGATGAAGCATCCTGCGGAGAAGCCGATTTCGGAGGAGGAGATCCGGCGCGATCCGCGCAAGATCGCGGTCGTGGGGAAGCGGGCCGCCGGCGTGGAAAAATGGATCAAAACCACCCTGGACGGGACGCGCAAGGCGGATGGCGAGTGGCGCACCGTGGGCACCCTGCCCATGCCGGTGGTGGATTTTCTGCGGTCCAAGGGGGTGGAGCCGGCCACCATGGAGATCGCTGTATCCGATCACCAGATCAAGCGTCCTGCCAGGGCTGCGAAGGTGGGATGGGGCAAGGCTTTGCCGATCGAGATGCTGACCAGTATCTCCAGCGCCATCGACTCCCCGAAGGCGATCTATTGGGGAGAGCAGGACAAGGCGCTGCACTATGTTTTTGAGGTTCCTGGCGAGCAGCGACTCGGGAAGTTGGTGGTCAGGGTGCGGGCCACGGATACGAGGTCGAGACTGAAACGTCACAATTACGTGGTTTCGGGTGGACTGGTGAATCGAGACGTCTTGCTGACCAGAAATTTATACGAACCGATCATTGGTGGGGTTTGAGGTGACCGGACGGGACGCGACTCCCAATCGGAGATTTCCGGCTGCCAGGGCCGGCCAACCAGCGGAACCGCGATTTGCTCACGCCAGCCAGACGATCACCTCGGGAATCATCATACCGCCTCCCTCGACCAAAAACAAACAAAACCGTGATTACCCATAAAAGGCCTGTTTCAGGCGTTTTCGGTCCACACCCTGCCCACCGTACTGGCGGAACCCCAGGCGCGATCCTGGGGCGATTTAAAAATCGTTTCAAAACGGTTCCTCCCAAAGGGTGAGACCGCCCGGACAGACCCTACCCCAAAACAGATCCCCATCTTGATACCGACCTCCGTCGGGTTCACCCGGTCTCACCCAATCCTCTATCCTCCATCCCATGTTGAGCATGTGGCTCAACTCGGACGGGAGGAAGGAATATGGCGGATGGTACGGCGCCGGGTGAGGCGCATATCGACATGCTGAAATGGACCGACCGGGTGAAGGCTGCCCTGGATCAGCGCAACAAGGCGGCTGGTAAAGCGGACCTCTGGATCAATATCGAGTCGATCACGTCTGACCGGGTGGTTGTCAACGATGGCAACTCGGGCAAACTGCTCGCCCATGCCATCACGCTGGGCGCGGACGGTGCCATCGTGCTGGGTCCGGCCCAGGAGATGGTGGAACTCTTTGTGCCCGCCACCTCGCCAGCCATGCCCCCGACAGATCCGCCCGTCGTCATCTCGTCCGGGCGGCTTCTGGAGGCCAAGGGCGGCGCGAAATTCAAGGTGCGTGCGATCCGTGCCGGCTTGTCGGGAAATACCACGTTCTATCCCGACCGAGTGCTGCGCGAGGCGGCACCTCTTTTCGGTGGGGTGCGCGTGCTGGTCAAAGGGGACGCGGAGCATCTCAAGGGGGTGGGAAAGCATCCGGAAAACATCATCGGTCGCCTGATCAATCCGATCTTCGTCAACGGCGTCTCACCGGATACCGGCGAGATCCTGGCCACGATGGAGCTGTTGGAATCCGCCGGCGAGATGCCGGCACGACTGGCGGAAGCGGTCAATCGCGGCATGGCGGATCTGTACGGCCTCTCCATCGTCGCCACCGGCAAGACATCCTTTCAGCAGGTCGATGGCGTCCGGGTCAGGATCGCCGAGAGTATCGACACCATCGAATCCGTGGATCTGATCGTCGAGGCCGGTGCCGGCGGAGCGATCATGGCCTTCGCGGAGGCCAAAGCCAAGTCAGCCACCAACCAGCAAGGAACAGATCTCATGAAGAAATTTTTGCTCGATCAGATCCGCGCCCGCAAGGCGGATCTTCTCACCGGCAAGGATCCGGAAACCATGACCGAAGAGGAGGTGCAGGCGTTGTTCAAGGAGGCGTTCCCGGAGTCGGGCGCGAGCAATCCTCCCGCCGACCATGCCAAGGCTGGAGATCCCGGCGCCGGCACGACCCAGACCAGCACCATCGAGACCAAGCCCGACACCTCCACCTCCAGCACGACCACCCCCGATATCGGCGCCGAGGTGACCAAGGCGGTTGAAGCCGAAACGCATCTGCGTGAGGCCCTCGGCGGCAGTGGTCTGCCGCAGGCATCGCGGGAACGGATCGAGACGGCCTTGCGCGGCACCCGTTTTTCGCCGGGCGCGGTGGATGCCGCCATCGCCAGAGAGCGCGACTATCTGGCGCGGGTGACGGGCGGTGGTCGCGTGTCTGGCCTGGGCGGCACCCGCACGCAACTCGTCGAGAGTCAGCGCACCAAGATCGACAAGATGCTCGACGTGCTCCTCGGCTCCGCCGCGCCCGGGAACGGCGACACGCTCTCTTTTCGCGAGGCGTATGGCCGGATGACCGGGGATTGGGGGGTCACGGGCCGCGTGCGGCGCGCCGACTTGTCCGTCATGCGCGAGGCGCTGGGCACGGATGACTGGGTTGACGTGATGGGAGATGCCATCAATCGGCGTGCTTTGGCGGATTATCGCACCGGATCGCAGTATGACGTGTGGCGGGAGTTGGCCAATGTCATTCCCGTCAACGACTTCCGCCCGCGGGAGGGGGTGCGCATGGGCGGATTCGGGGATCTGCCCGATGTCGCCGAGAGCGGCGAGTATCTGGTTGGTACCGATCCGGCCATCGAGGTTGCCACCTACAAGGTCACCAAGCGCGGTCGTCGCTGGGCGGTCACGCTCGAGATGATCAAGAACGACAATATCGGCCTGCTTCGTCAACTGCCGATCAGCATGTCGCGCGCCGCCAAGCGCACGTTGGCCAAATTCGTCCTGGACTTCTTGCGTGACAACAGAGCGATCTATGACGCCAAGCTGCTGTTTCATATCGATCACGGCAACCTGATCACCGTCCCCTTGTCACTCGATAACTGGGATGTCGCCCGTCTGGCCATGATGGCGCAAACGGAGATGAACACCAACGAACCCCTCGGCATCCCGCCGCGCAATTTATGGGTGCCGCCCGGCATGGAGCGTACCGCCGCTGACCTCTTCCGTCGTGACACCAACCTGGATCCGAATTTTCTGCAGACCAATGCGCCGAAGATCATCCCGGTCTGGTACTGGACCGACCCCAACGACTGGTGCGCCACGGCGGACAGGCTTGACATCCCGTCGGTGGAGATCGGCTTTTTGGACGGGAACGAGGAGCCGGAGATTGTCGTCGCGGACTCCCCGACCTCCGGCAGTCTGTTCACCAATGACCAAGTCGAATACAAGATCCGCCACATCTACGGGGGCGCCGTGACCGATTACCGTGGCCTCCTGAAGTCTCAAGTGGCGTAAGGGAGCGGCGGCGATGGCTCTGACCGATCTGCAATCCCTGGCCCGGCGCATGACGCGCACGGACGAGGCGACGATCACCGCCGAGGATATCGACGCGGCGATTCGCACCGCGGTGTGGCGCTATTCGCTGGATCGCCCGCGCCACCTGGTCGCGGAGATCGCGGTTGCGGACGGTCCGGTCCATCCCATGCCGGAGGGCTGGGAGAACGGTTTTTCGGCCATCGCTGCCATCGAGCGGGCGGACGACGACTCGGGCGAGCCGGCGCCGGGCTCGATCCGCGTCGAGGAGACGGTGAGCGGGTGGCGCATGCGGGTGTCCGGATCGGTTGTCGCCTCCGTGCTGCGGTTGCGCTACACCGCGCCGCATCGGGTGTCGAGCGATACGGACACCCTGGCCGAGCGCGAATGGGAAGCGGTGGCCGCCTACGCCGCCGCCCACCTCTTGGAGCAGATTGCGATTGCCAAGAGCGGGGATACGGACCCCTCGTTCGGCGCGCAGGTGGCAAGCCACGGCACGCCCGCCCAGGAGTACGCGGCACGCTCCAAGCACCTGTTCGCCCGCTACCGGGAGATGATCGGCACGCAAGAACAGCGCGCCATTCCCGCCGGGGTAGTGGTCACGCCAACCCCCAGGCGGGTTGGACTGACGCATGGGTGGGGATTGGTGCGATGAGCGATGCCCCTCTTTTTTCGGTCCCGATCGATACCAGTGAACTGGTCGCACTCGCGCGCCGACTGGAGAATGCGCCGGAAGAGGTGTTACAGGCACTTAAACTCGCAATGATGGAGGCGTCGGACCTGCTGGTATTAGAGGCCCAGGAGAGGACGCCGACCGCGAGTGGCAATCTGCGCGCTTCGATCATCGCGGCAATGCCGGTGGTCCAGGGTGACAGCGTGATCGGCGCGGTCGTGTCCGACCAGAATCAAAACAGCCATGCCGCGCTTGGTGCGGGATCGCCACTCATCTACGCCGTGCCTGTTGAGCTTGGCACCAAGCCGCACATGCCGCCGCTCCAACCGCTGATGGATTGGGTCAAACTCAAGCTCGGCATCCGCGACATGGAGGAGCGTGAGCAGGTAGCCCAGAAGATCCGCTGGAAAATTTACCACCACGGTACCAAGGGGAATCTCATGTTCGCACGTGCCCTCGCGGTATGCATGGGACGCATCCCAGGAATCTTCGAACACCACATGAACGTTGCCATCGAACGGGCACGAGGGAATTAAGGAGAACGGCATTGTCGAAGCTTGAGGATATCCGCCGGGCGATCATCGAGCGCCTGGAGCAGATCGAATACATCGGGATCGTGCATGACCATCAGCCCTACATCAAGACCGAGGCGGACCTGCGGGAGCTGTACACCGAGAATGGACTGCTCCTCGGCTGGTATGTGCGCCGGGTGGCCACCCAGGAGAGTGCCGGTTCGATCAATCAGTGGATCGAGACGCACACCTGGATGATCTGGGGGGTGATGGCCCTGGGAGACGATGGTCGCTCGGAGATTGACTTCGACGCGCTGATCGAGTCGATCCGCGACGTCTTCCGCGAAGACCAGAGTCTGGGTGGCGTCGTGTCGATCACCGAGACTGGCGACGGGGCCGGGATCCAGGTCGAGAAGTCCGAGCCGGTCTTTTTTTGTGGCAAGCTGTGCCACGCCGCGCACCTGCTGTTGCGCACGGTTTCGTATCGTTATTAAGGAGATTCCCATGCTTCACCTCACGTCAAATCGCCTGATCCTGGCCAAGACCGAATCCACCTATGGCGTGGATGCGGCACCGACGGGGGTTGACGCGCTGCGGGTACGCAACCTGTCGCACGCCTCCTTCGAGGCCGACACGGTGGATCGCGCTCACGTCGTGCCCCACTTCGGCGAGCAATCCAAAAGCCACACCAAAATGCACCGCAAGGTCTCTTTCGAGATGCTGGCGTATGGTTCCGGCGCGGCGGGCACGGCGCCGGTGTGGGGTGATCTCATGACGGCGTGCGGCTTCTCGGAGACCGTCGCGGCGGACTCCTCCGTCACCTACAAGCCCATGTCCGGAGACAACGGGTCGCTGACCATCTATTACCACCAGGATGGTCGCCGCTCCAAGCTGACCGGCGCGCGGGGCAAGGTCACCCTGTCGCTCTCCTCCCAGGCCGTGCCGGTGTTGAAGTTCGAATTCATCGGCATGTGGAGCCCAGTCACGCAGGTCGCGCAGGTCGCGCCGGAGTTTGCGTCCGCAGTCGATCCGCAGGTGCTCACCAAGCTCCTCACCCCCACTTTCACGCTGCATGGCCATGCTTTGGCCATGAAATCCCTGGAGATCGATTTCGGCATCGAGGTGAGCTATCGCAACCTGGTCGGCTACGAGGGGGTGAACAAGACCGGCGGCACCGTGACCGCGAACATGCAGAGCCTCTTGCCGGATCTCTCCACCCTGGATGCCGAGGCGCTCGCCGTCAATGCCACGCGCGGCGCCCTGCAACTCGTGCATGGCACCTTGGCCGGCAACATCCTGGAGATCCAGGGGGGGCAGGTACAGATCATGAGCCCCAAGGAGGAGGATGACGGCGGGGTGCGCATGCTGGGATGCCAGCTCCTGTTCCATCCATCCTCCGGCAACGACGAAATCCAGATCATCGCCCGATAACCTCTTTCAAAGGAACCGCCCTATGTTCACCATCACCAAGAACCGCTCCTTCACCTGGCCCATCCGCGTCCTGTCTCCCGAGAGTGGCGAGCGGCGCGAGATCGGCGAGTTCAACGCCTACTTCCGGCTGCTCGATCTGGCCGAGACGAACGCGCTGGGCGCTCAAGGCGATACCGCCTTCCTGTCCGCCATCCTGGTCGGATGGGATGGGGTGGTCCAAGAGGATGGGCTGGCGTACCCGTATACGCCGGAGCATCTCGCCACCCTCATCGACTTCATCCCGGTGCGTGCGGCTCTGCTCAACGCGTATCACGTGGCGATCTCGGGCGGGGCGCGCGAAAAAAACTGATCGGGGCCGCCCAACACTGGGCGGTCGGCTCCCGAGCCTCGCGGGAGCTGCAAGCCGATGCCGAGGCATTTGGATTCAAGTTCAAATCGGATTCAACCCGCTTTGAAGTCTGGGATGAGAACTTCGAATCCGTGAATGGCTTCCTGCTCTGCGCCACCCAGTGGCGCCGGGCGGGGATGGATGGCATCCCGGTGGGGTTGGATTATGCCGGGGTGGAGAGTGCGGCCAGGATGGCCGGGGTGGTGATGACCGCGCGCCTGTTTGACGATCTGCGCGTGATGGAATTGGCGGCGTTGGAAGCTTGGAGCGAAGAGCGAAAAAATGGGTAGCGAAACGCAACTGGCAATCAGACTGCGCGCAGACGGCGCCGGACAAGTGGCCTCCGCCCTGGAGTCCACCGCAACGACGCTGCGGAACGTGGCCGGCGCTGGCGATCAGGCCGCCTCGGCAGTCAGGGAGATCGGAGTCGCCGCGAATATGACCGCGAGCGCGCTGGCATCCTCGATTTCCGATACCTCCGCGCAATCCCTGGCCAACATCACCAGCGCGGCGGCGCGGACCCGTGAGGCCGTGGGCGGGATCGGCGGCGCGGCGGAGATCTCCGCTGGCCAGATGATGATGGCGCGGCGAATCGTGGTCTCGAATCTCGTCAACATGGGTCAGGCGGCCATCGTCACGCGCGGCAATCTGATCGCCACCCTGTCACCCTTGCCGGATATCTTGTACGGCATCAGTCAGATGGGTGCCGGAGCCGCGGCCAGCGCCCGGAACTTGCTGCTGTTCGGAGGCGCTTTCGTGACGGTGGCCGGAGGCATGGCCGCCGTGATCGCGCACGCCGTCACGCTGGAGTCCCGCACCCGGCAAATGAATGTGAGCATCAAGGCCATGGGGGATGCCGCCGGGATCACCGGCGAGCAGTTGCGCAAGCTCTCCGAGGCCGCCGCCACCAAAGGTCCGTTCAGCCGCGCCGAGTCCGCCGACGCTGCCAAAGCCCTGGTCGCGGGCCATCCGCTGATCGCGGGCAACATGATCGGCAAGTTGCTCTCCACCTCGGTCGATTTCTCGGCGGCCTTCGGCAAGGATCTCACCTCCGGTGTCAACACCCTGGCCGGAGCGCTGGAGAAGGGGTATGTCGGGATCAAGCAGCTTGACGAGCAGCTCAATTTTCTCACTCGGGATGAGCTTAATCAGATCGAAACCTTGGGTCTCATGGGCAAGCAGACCGAGGCCATGGGTGTGGCGCTGGAAGCGCTCAACCGGAGATTCAGCGGGCTGGCCAAAGAGGGGATGAGCGAGTCGGCCAAGGCGATGCATGAACTCTCCGGGGCTTGGTCCGAGATGATGGACAAGCTTGCCAAATCCGACATGATCACCACCATCCTGAAGAATACTGCAAGCTTCTTCAGCTCTGTGGTACACCCGCCACAATTGCCCAGCGTGATCCACGATAGTGTACGGGACGATCCGATCAGCGATCCCGCCGAGCCGCCACCTCTTCCCGAAAACGGCAAGGCTGTCCAAGATCGGGCATCCAAAAAAATCGAAGAGCTGCAAAAACAACTGGCCAGAGAAGCGCAGGTCTTGTCCGTCTCGGCACAGAATCGCCCGATAGAACAAGCCCGCGTGGATGCCAAAGCTTACGCCAATGAAAATAACATTGGACTGGATCAAGTCGAATCCCTCATGACCGGCGCGGCGTACAAGCGCATCGCCGCCTCCGCGCGCGACGCCACGGACGAGCTGCGGCGCAACGCCGACGCCCAGGGGCGCATGGCCGACGCGGCAGCCATCTCGGATATCGCCATGCGCCAGGCGGCGGTGGACAACGACATCGCCCGGTTCGCGGTGGAGAAGCATGGCTTCCAGCTCCAAGCATACACCGAACAGGCGCGGCGCGCGTTCGAGAATGAGGGGCGCGCCCGCCGGGCTCAATGGGCGCGGGAGATCAACGATCAAGCCTCTGCCGCCAACCGCTTGTCCGAGGCCTTCAAATCCCACAGCGTGGCGGCCATCGATGCCGCCGAACGGGAGAATCAGATCCAGGAGGCGATTCGTCGGCTGGGTGTCACCGCCGAAGAGGCCGCGCTCCAGATCGACAAGCTCTTCGCCCACAAATGGGATCAGACGGCTGTCCAGATCAACCGCTCCGCCGATTATCTCACCAACTACCGGATGAGCATGGAGGAGCTGAACAAGGCCAAAGAGACCGGCATCCTCACCGACCGGGCCTACGCCGAGCAGTCCAGGCGGACCGAACTCGAGATGCTCGAATCCAGTCGCGAGTGGAGCGACGGGTGGCGGCGTGCACACATGAAATACACGGACGATGCCGGCAACGCCGCCAAACAGGCTGAACAGCTATTCAACAAATCGACCCAATCCATCGCGGACGGCCTGGTCGATATGGCCACCGCCAGCGACCGAAGCTTCAAGGGGATGCTGAAAAGCTTTGGCAACATGGCGCAGGGGATGTTGAAAGAGTGGCTGAATATGACGATCCGGGCTGGCATGGCCAGCCAATTCGGTGGAGGTTTTGGCGCGGGATTGTTTGGGGCGTTGGGCAGCTTGTTTGGCGGCGGTGCCGGGGGTGGCGCGGCAATCGGGATGGATGCCACGGCAGGGATTATTGTCCATGGCGGCGGCATTGCCGGCGAGTCGGGATTGCCGATGCGGCAGGTTCCGTCCTCTGTTTTCACCCGCGCCCCGCGCCTGCATGGCGGAGGCCTGGCGAGTGACGAGGTGCCGGCCATTTTGCAACGCGAAGAGGGGGTGTTTACCGCCTCCCAGATGCGTCGGTTGGCTCCGGTTGGCGCCGGCGGCAATGGCGGTGGCGGCCCGGTGAATATCAACTTCACCGTCCAGGCCTTGGACGCGCGTGGCGTCTCCTCCGCGATCTACGAGCATCGCGCCTTGATCACCGGTCTGGTCATGCAGGCACTGGAACGGACCGGTCAAAAAGGGAGGATGTCGCGATGATGATCTTCCCGGACTGGCCGCGCCCAAAAAGTATCGAGCTTGGTTCGAACAACCCGAACCTGGTCTCGGAATCTCACAGCCTGCGCACGCAAGTCCGCTCCCGCGATGTGCACCGATGGATGTTCAAGCTGACCTACGGCTCCCTGAATCGTGACGAAGAGGCCGCGATCCAAGCCTTTTGCGCCGCGCAACGGGGCCGGCTCAATCGGTTCAGGTATGTGCCGCCCGTGCATGCCGTACCGCGCGGTGCGGCCTCTGGATCTCCCAAGGTGCACGGAAGTGCGCATAAGCGCGATCTTGCGACCGGAGCCATGCTCGTGCCGACGCGTGGGTGGACGCCTTCCGTGAACGGCATTTTGAAAAAACGGGATTTCGTGGCGTTCAACGGTCATTCCAAGGTTTACATGCTCGTCGATGACGCCTCGTCGGACGCCTCCGGACATGCCACGCTGCGGATTGAGCCGGGCCTGTTCGCCCCGGTGCAAGATAACGAAACCGTGATCGTCTGGGATATGCCGTTCGTCTGCTCGCTCGAAGCCGACACCCTGTCCAGCAAATTGACCGGCGGACCCTGGTACGACGGGATCGAGATCGGGTTGGTGGAGAGATTCGAATGACGGGCAACTCTCCAACCCCGGCCTATCTCGCAGCCGTCGCCCAGGACGAGGTGGTCTGTTGTCATTTGGTCGAGGCGCGCATGGACGATGGCGTGGTCCATATGACCGATTTCGGCCAGGATGTGGTTTGGGGGGGCAATACCTATCTGGCGCTTGGCAGTCTGCTCGGATTTGAATCGCCCGAAGAGTCGATCGACATCACCACCGCGCAGATCACGGCATCGATCTCCGGAGTGGATCCTGACAATCTCGCCCTGTTTCTCGATGAGCACTACCTGCTCCGCCAGTGGCTGATCTATTCCGCCGTGTTCGACCAGGCCGGAACTCTGATCGCGGATCCCATGCTGATCTTCGATGGTCGGATCAACCGGGTCGCGGTGACAGAGGATCCGGAGGCGGGCAGCAGTCTGATTGCGATCTCTCTCACCAACGCCTGGGTGGATTTTACCCAGACCGCCGGACGCCGCACCAACGACGCCGAGCAGCAATTCCACTTTCCGGGTGATCGCGGATTCGAGTTTGTCGCGGAGTTGGCCTCCGGCAAGCCGATAACGTGGGGGAGGACGTAATGGGATTCCTGTCCTTTATTGGCGCGATCGTTGGAGCCGTGCTCCTTGGGCCGTATCTTGCCGGAGCAACCATTATCGGCATCACGATCACAGCGGCTGCGGCCACCGCGATCGGCGCGATCACCGGATCGATGATCGGCGGCATGCTGGAGCCCAAGCCCAAGCTTGGCGATTTTGGCCAGGGTCAAGCGGGCATCCTGCTCAATCAGCGCTCCACCACCGCTCCTGTCCCGGTTGTTTACGGTACGCGTTACGTGGGCGGGCCCACCGTTTTTTGGGAGACAACCGGATCTACGCGCGAATACCTGCAAATGGTGGTCGTGCTCTCCGAGGGACCGATTTCAGCCATCAACACCGTCTATCTGGATGATGTGCCGATCACGGATGCCAAGTTCAACGGCTTGGTCGAATGTTATCGACATCTGGGTGACGAGACCACCGCCGATGCGGTACTGGTTTCACGTTCGGCATCTTGGACAACAAATCACACCCTGCGCGGGTTCGCCTATCTTTATCTGCAACTGACCTACAACTCCAGCGCATTCACCGGCATGCCGACCGTGACCGCCGATGTGGACGGTCGCACGCTTTACGATCCGCGCACCGGCACCACGCACTTCTCGAGCAACCCGGCCCTGGCGATCCGGGATTATTTGACCAACACCCTTTATGGGCGCGGCCTGCCGATCAATGCCTTGGATGATGATTCGTTCATCGAGGCGGCCAATTATTGCGACGCCACGGTCGTCGATCCAGATGCGACCCGTCCGCGCTACACCTGCAATGGGGCCATCAACACAGCCAACCCTCTGATGGACAACCTCAAAGATCTGTTGACATGCTGCGCGGGTCGTTTGGTCTGGTCGGCTGGACGCTATCGCCTGATCATTGATCGCGACACGCCTGTCAGCTTCGATTTCACCCCGGACAATATCGTCGGGTCATGGGTAATCGATAGCGGTGATCAGTCGGTGCGCGCCAACCGCATCGAATGCACCTGGTACAATCCAGACACCGCCTGGCAACCGGATATTCTCACCATCGACTCTCCAGCATTCCGCACCGAGGACAAGGGTTTCCTGCTCGAGAAAAAGGTGGAGTTACCGTTCACATCCAACAGCGCCATGGCCGCCAGGCTTGGCTGGATCCTGTTGAAAACCTCCCGGCTCGGGCTGGGCGTCGAATTCACGGCCAACATGTCGGCGCAGGGCGTCAAGGTCGGCAGCGTCGTCTCGATCTCCCATCCAACGCCAGGATGGACCGCGAAGCAATTTATCGTCGTCAAGGTGCAGCGCCATGAGAATGATGAGGTCAAAGTCACGGCACGCGCTTTTGACCCGGACACCTACGTCGCAAGCATCACCGATACATACACCCCCCCGCGTGGCGTCAACCTCCCGGATCCGTACCGCGTCATGCCCCCATCCGGAATGGATGTGACCGAGGATCTCTACACCACCCGGCCTGGCGCCGGTGGGATCAAGTCCAAGGCGATCATCACGTGGACCCGGACCGACGTTACTGCCGAGATGTACCGGGTTTTCGCAAAACCCGCCGAGAGCGCGGAGTGGAGGTCTATCGGCATTGTCAGCGACACGGCCTTCGAGTGGCTGGATGTCGCGCCCGGGCTGTACGATTTCCGCGTGGTGGCAGTCAACGGGATGGGGGTCTCAAGCAGCCCGACCGAGACCACGCGGGAGATCCACGGCTTGAGCGTCCCGCCGGCGAACATGACCGGATTGACCCTGTCAGGGCTGGGCGGCATGGCCCTGCTGCGGTGGGATGTCTCCCCGGATCTCGACGTGCGCATCGGCGGGGGCGTGTTGATCCGCCACACCCCGGACACCACCGGTGCGACCTGGAGCGCCTCGACCAGCGCCAGCAATCGTCTGCCGGGCGATGCCACCTCCGCGACTCTGCCCTTGCGCACCGGCACCTACATGCTCCGGTTCATCGACTCCTCCGGCATCCTCTCTCCGGGTTATGCCGCGATCGTGGCCACCCAGGCCACTGTTTTGGCATATGGCGGCACCGGCACGATTTCGTTCCATCCGGACTGGGTGGGCGACAAAACCGGATGTGCCGTGGATGACGATGCGCTCAAGCTCGACGGAACGGTTCCGGTCGATGCCTGGGGTGAGATCGATGCCATCGCTCTTGTTGATCTGGCCGGCGGAGGGATCGCAACGGACGGGATGTATACCCCCTCCGAGATACTCGATTTCGGCTCTCTGGTTCGCCGCCGCCTGACCGCCATCGTCAGGGCGACCATCTACAGCGCCAACGACATGATCGATGCCCGCCAGGATCCAATCGACATCTGGATTGACATCGATGCCGAAGGGGTCGCGGGCGCCGATGCGCACGTCGAGGCCTCTTACACCCAGGACGACCCGAATATCACCCCATCTTGGTCGGAATGGCATCGCCTCGAGGTGCACGAGATGGTCGCACGGGCGGCGCGGTTCAGGCTGCATCTCTCATCGGACGGGTTCTTCAACATCTCGATTTTCGAATTCTCGATCATTTCAGACGGGGTGCAATCATGAGTCAAGCAAGCTTCAATATCCCCAACCAGCCGGGTGCCAGTTTTCGCGCGGATGTGAACACCGCCTTGCAAGCGCTCGCCACGGCCAGCGCCGGACCGTCGGCGCCGCCCAACCCCCAGGCGAACCAGTTATGGGCGGACACAGCCGGACAGGTGCTCAAGATACGTGACACCACCAACGCCGTTTGGATCACGCTCTGCGCGCTCGATGAGTGGGTGCATGCCGGCATCCCACAGAACGCCCGCGGCGAGAACTACATCCTCACCCTGGACGATGCCAATCGGCATATCTACCACCCGGGAACGGACCCAACCCCGCGTGTCTTCACCATCCCGTCCAACAGCGCCGTGCCGTTTCCCGTCGGCACCGTGATCGGCTTGGTCAACGATGCGGCCGCAGGCACGCTCACCATCGCCATCACTTCCGACTCGCTGCTCTGGTCGCCGTCTGGAGCCACCGGCACCCGCACCCTGGCCGCCTGCGGCACGGCGAGCCTTCTGAAGGTCGCGGCCACAAAGTGGATCCTCACCGGAACGGGGGTGTCGTGATGGGCGGGCTGCTCGGGTTCTGGCGTGGCACGGGCGCAGGGGCGGTCAGCAGACAACGACGTCTGGCGACCTCCATCGGCTATTCACCGTATATCAGGGTGTTCGCGTTTGATGACGGTTTTGGCACAGCCTTTCTGGACCCCATGACGCCTCTGCCGGGGGCTGTCTTTGGGATCGCCTATCATCCTTCTGATCTGACCGTGGCCGTGGCGCACAACAACGCGCCGCACGTGTCGGTCTATGCCTGGTCGGAATCCGGCTTCGGGGTCAAATACGCCGATCCGTCCGTGCCGCTGCCTGCCGGTGGCGGGCGCAGCGTCGCTTTTTCTCCTTCAGGTGACGATGTGGTCATCGGTCATGCAGGCACCCCCTTCATCAGCGCGTATGCGTTTTCGGAATCCGGCTTCGGGGTCAAATACGCCGATCCATCCGTGCTGCCGGGAAATCTTGCCGCGAACCGGGTTGCTTTCAGCCCGTCCGGGCGCGATCTGGCCGTGGCCCACCCCGGGACGCCCTGTCTCACTGCCTATCCGTGGGGACCGGGTTTCGGGCCAAAGTATGCCGACCCGGTTACCCTGCCAACGGACGAAGGGATGGGAGTCGCCTTTTCGCCCTCTGGCAACACCCTCGCGGTTGCGTTCGCAAGCGCTCCCCATGTGCACGCCTACGCCTGGTCGGAGGCCGGGTTCGGGATCAAGCATGCCGATCCGTTCGTGGCCATTCCAGGCACGGGCCTGGATGTCGCGTTCTCTCCGCCCGCCGGGGGCGCCCTGGCAGTCGCTCATGATGGATCCCCGTACATCAGCGCCTACTCCTGGGAATCTGGTTTCGGAACCAGGTATGCCGATCCATCCACACCGCCACCCGGTGCTTGTCTTGCGGCCGCATTCTCTTTTTCCGGTACCGAATTGGCCGTGAAGCACTTCAACTTTCCAAACATCGCCGCTTATTCCTGGGGTCCAGGTTTTGGCACCAAATACCCGTATGCCACCACTGGGATCTCCTCTTCCACTGCCATCGCATTCATCTAACCTGAGGTCGTTATGCACGAAACAATTGCCGATCAAATCATCCTGCGCCAACGCTCCGTTGCCGCGTACCAAGCCAACCTCGACACATTCCGGACCATGCTGACCGCCTTGCCTGATGGGGCAATCCCTGCCGGGGTGCAACCTTATCTGACGATGCGCGCCGAAGAGCTGCCCATTGATCTCGACGAGGTGCTGGTCGAGCAGATTTTCGCCTATCAACGCCGCGACAGCATGCAGCGCCGCGTCCGCGCCGAGCGTCAGCAGCAGGCGATGGAGGAGAGCGTGATCGCGGCGATGATGGCGCAAATCCCGGAGGCTGAGCGGGAGCAGGCCATCCAGGACGCCGCCGCGCGCCTGGCGACCACACCGGTGACGGCGTGAGCATCTGCCCACGCGGAGAGGTGCAGCGGGTGCAGCTGACCACCGGAGACCACGGCAAGCCGCTGCTGTTCACTCTCCGCGACCGCTCCAAAGCCGCATCCGGCAGCATGCTCGATGCGCGCAATCCGGAAACCTGGAAACCGTGCGATCTAACGCGCGTGCGCGTTATCCATATATCGGTGCGTCCACCGGGTCAGACCGAGACTGTCCTGCTCATCGCCGCGCGCCGCGCGCCCTACGTCAACGGGGTCTGTCAGGCAACCTGGGGTGCAGAGCTGTTTGCCGCCCCTGGTCAATACGAGGGCGAGGTGCGGTTGGAATATGCCGACGGCTCGATCGAGACCGCATGGCCGCGTCTCGTATTTGTGGTTCGGGAGGGTATGTCGTGACCATCCGCCAGCTGCCAGCACGTCTGCGCATGACCGATTTTCGTTGGAGCGACGACCAGTACGCCCGCATTGGCCTGGCCGCCGCGCTCTCTTGTTCCGGTGTGGACGTCAGTACGCGTCTTGAGATTGCCGGAGGTGTGATCGAGACCTCCGCACACCTCTTGACCGCGCTCACTACCGCCCTGGTCGGGCAGATCGGCATGATGGGCGCAACCAGCGCCCGGATCGCTGCGATCACCCAAGGCGGACAGATCAGCATGACGGGTACGACCAACACCCGGATCGCTGCAACGTCCGGAGGCATGATCGCAGCCTCCGCACACCTCCTGACCGCGCTCACTACCGCCCTGGTCGGCCAGATCGGCATGACGGGCACAACCAGCGCCCGGATCGCTGCGATCGCCCAAGGCGGACAGATCGATATATCGGGCGCGACCAGGGCCCGGATCGCCGCACCCGTCCAGGGCTACCTGATAATCCAGGCCCAGACCGATGGCGATCTGGCAGCCGGCAGCGTGCCGGGCCGCTCTCTGCTCGGCGATGGCCTTTTTGGCTGATTCAACCCCTTATCCATGGAGCCTTCTCATGCCTGCATCACCCGCCACCATCACCCAAACCGGCTTGGCCTGGGCCCTGTCTCGCCTGACGGGTCAGGAGGTGGCCGCCAGCCACTTGGCCATCGGCACCGGCTCGACCGCGCCCGCCCCCACGGATACCGCGCTGGCAAACGAGGTCGCGCGCGTCGCGCTCTCCAATCCCGGCGGTACGATCGTCGGCGACGAAATCCGGTTCGAAGCCGAGTTCCCGCCCGGAACCTACGTCGGCACCGTCAGCGAGGTCGGCCTGTTCAACGCCGCCACCAGCGGCACCCTGATCGCCCGCGCTCTCAAAGGCCCGTACACCATGGACGACTCCGCCTCGCTGGTGATCACCCTGAGCGTGCAGCTCCAGGGCGCCACCGCATAACCCGGAGAACCGCCATGCCCATGAAGCTCAAAGATCTGGCTAGATCCCTACTGGCCGCCTCGTGCGCTCCGGAGGATCTCTCTCTCCTTGTCGAAGACGGCGGGGCGTTCCCGGCGCTGTCCGAGGGGGATTACACCTTTCTGACCCTCGCCTCTCCGGAGGGGCGCGAGGTGGTGAAAGTCATTGCCATCATCGGCAACACCCTGACCGTGCTGCGCGGCCAGGGCGACACCACGCCCCGCGCTTGGCCTGCCGGGGCGCGCATCGAACTGCGCCTGAACAGCGCCGTGGTGGGCGAGATGTTTGGACCTGTGGGGCTGCCGGGCCCCCAGGGAGAGACCGGTAGCACCGGACTGCAAGGCATGCAGGGCATTCAGGGTATCCAGGGACCAATCGGAGCCACCGGAGCCACCGGGGCGATTGCGGACATGACCACCACCCAAATGGGGGCACTCACCTCCACGCAACTGGGGTCGATCACCACCACGGCCATGGCCGGGCTGACCGCCGATCAACTGGCGTCACTCACCACTACGGCCATTGCCGGGCACACGGCCACCCAGATTTCAGCCCTGACCACCACCGCACTGGGAGGACTGACCACCACCCAACGCGGAGCCATCGTCACTGGCATGGCCGCGCCGATGGAGATGTTCATGACCACCCCGGCAGACGGCACATATCACCTGTCGGCGTCGGCGCGTTTTGCCGGGACCATTGGTTATCTGCGCCAGATTGCCACGTCTGCTGGCACCTGCACCGCTGCCATCAAGATCAACGGCACATCGGTGACCGGTCTTTCTGCCGTGGCGGTGACCTCCACCCCACAAGACGTGCAGGCCACAGCGGCCAACACGTTTGCCGTTGGGGATGTGTTGACCTTGGCGATTTCTGCCAACTCCATCGCGGCCAATCTGCGTTTCACCCTTGATGCGACTCGGACGGGGTTCTGACCATGGCTTATACGTCGAAGGGTATTTTCTACGTCAATCCGGAAGCGGGTTCCGATGCGGTCCGGTCGAATCTGGTCCCATCAGCTTATGCCAACAACGGTTCCGGGCTGGTGCGGGTCACCGTGGGGAGTCTCGGTTCTCCAGCCATCGCCACCGGTGCCGTCGTCGTGATCGCTGGCACGTCCAGCAGCTTGTACGTCGGCACGTGGAAAGTCACCGTGATCGACTCGACCACCATCGATTTGCAGGAGTCCACCTACACCTCCAACCCGGCCACGAAAGGCACGGTTATTCCGTGGGGCGGCTCATCGCTGGCGGACGCTTGGTGCTCCTTCGGGTATACCGCTCACCAGAACCACACCCAGGCGGGTGATGAGGTCCGGGTTATGGCCTCGCCTGCGCCCACAAGCATCGGTTCCGCCACCTGGACAGGCGGTTCACTGAAGGCAACCGTCAACATCACCTCCAGCACCAACGCAACCCCAATCGCGGTGACCGCCACCGGGCACAGCCTGGTTGATGGTGACACGGTGCTGATCAACGGTCACACCACCAACACCAACGCCAACGGGGTTTGGTTGGTGGCCGGAGTCTCTGGCAGCACATTCCAGCTCACCAATGCGGATGGCACCAATTCAGTCGGCAACGGCGTTGGTGGGGCCAGTGGCACCTTGCGCAACATCAGCATGCACACGGTGAAACTGGCATCGGCGTTGACTCAGAACGTGGCCGTGTGCGGCAACCAGGGCCAGAAGACAGCCTGGACCGCTTCGGCCAACGTGACCGCCGATATCTATGCCACGGATTATCGGGAAGGGTTTGGAAGCTGCCGTTTGCAGATTGCCGCCGGGTTCACCACCGGCCTGGCTGCCTATGTGGCCACCGGCACCCTGGACCTGTCGGCGTATCAGCAGATTTCATTCTGGATCAAGCAGACCTCCGGCACCATCGGGGCGCACAATTCGGTTGCCTTGACCCTCTGCACCGGGGCGGATGGCACCGGCGAGGTTCACAACGTACCCATCGAAAAATATCTGGATTCAGTCGGCAACTGGTGTCATGTGGTCTATGATTTTGCCACCAATCTGAACAGTGCCATCGCGTCGGTCGGCTTCGTGGTCAACACAGACAACGGCGCACAGACGTTTTTGATCGACAATATTGTTGCCTGCAAGGCCGTGGCCTCCGCCGACAGCCTGACCCATCGCAGCCTGATCAGCAAGAACACCACCAACGAACCCTGGTACGCGATTCATAGCATCAATGGTCCGCTGGTGCTGTTGGCCTTTTCGCGCAACGATATTTATGGCGCGTCGCCGCCTCGCGGGTATGGTCGGACCACGGAGACCGTCACCACCTATAAAAGATCCCCTGCGCGGCCTCCGTGGGGCACACTGTACGAGACAGGTTATACCGGAGTATTCACCCCGCACAAAACCGGGACCATGGCGAACCCGTCCATTTTCTCCGGTGGATGGGATCGGACCGACATGTCCACCCAGACCGACGAGACCTGGATTGACGGGCAGTTTGCTGCGGCGAATGGAACGCTTGCGTATAACATTGCCGGGTACACCTATTTCGACAAGCTGAACGCGGTGCGCTGCACGACGGCTTTCAACAATTCGGGTGTGAATCCTGTCCTTTTCGGAGTTTTTCGCACTGCTGCTTGCCTCAATACCGTAGCGTCAGCAGGAGCGGATACTTGGACATTCGGCACCCTGGAAATCACCGGCGGCACGCTGCCTGATTTGAGCGCCAAACAATTCTCGTGCTCCGATCGGCTTGTGCTCGAAAGCTCTCTGGCGGCGTTGTATCTCGCCCCTGGGCAGAGTTATGGTGATGTGGTGGTGCGAAATGGCGGCGGCGTAGGGGTGTATTTCAATGGTTGGTCACGTATCCGGAGCGTGACAGCGGAGAACAACGCGAGCTATGGATTGTACACGGTCGGCACGGGCGATGTTGTTTATGGGGGCGGCGCCACGTCAGGAAACGCCGTCGGGGTGCGGTGCAACGCGGTGGGATCCATCTTCCTGAACCGAATGACGCTGAACGAAGCCACCAAGGTTTCATGGCAGTCCAACACCGGCAGCCAGATTGTTTTCAGCGGCGCGGAAGGCGGCGACCAGGCGGTGAATTATCAATATCACCCCGGCGGTCTGGTTGTCAGTCAAACAGCGGTGCGGCATACGGCAACCGGCATTGCCTGGAAGATTTCGCCCACCTCGACAGCGCTCATTCACCAATATCGGCCACTGCGCATGAGCGTGGCCAAGGTGGCAGTGCGCGCCGACACCCAGGTATCCGCCTCTGTCTGGTTGCGACGGGACAACACCGGCCTGACGCTGCGCCTGGTGTACAAAGGAGGTCAGATCGCCGGTGCTGCGAGTGACGTGACCGCCAGCATGACCGCCATTGCCGACACCTGGGAGCATGTCACCATCCAGTTCACACCCACCGAAAACGGGGTGGTGGAGTTGGCGATTGAAGCGTTTGGCGGGACAACCTATAACGGCTATGTGGACGATCTGACGGTGAGTCAATGAACGAAATCGTGGAATGCCTTTTTGAAAACGGTCGCTGGGTCACGCGCGTGAATGTGGGCGAGGAGACCCGGTTCTATTTTTTCCACAATCGCCCAACGCAAGAAGACGTGGATCTGGAGGTGACCCGTGGCGCTACCCTCGAAGAGTGACGTTTCCGCCATGGATTATGCCTGGCTGGGCGAGCCAGCGGCCTTTCTCGTGGCCATGGATGCGGCCTGGATGGGGGAGCCGTTTTTCGGGGTGGATGACCCGGCAGGCGGGTTCATGCGCTGTTGCTGGTGGGGGTGATTCG
>JADGAY010000026.1:0-7936 GCA_015231775.1 Magnetococcales bacterium
GGCCCCCATGTCCGCCGAGGCCACGGTGGTGCGCAACTACGTGGATTGGCTGGTGAGCCTGCCCTGGAACAAAACCACCGAACTCAAGCACGACCTCACCCGCGCCGAGGAGATCCTGGAGGAGGATCACTGGGGCTTGGAGAAGGTCAAGGAGCGGATTCTCGAACAGCTCGCCGTGCAGTTGAAGGTGGAGAAGATCAAGGGTCCGATCCTCTGTCTGGTGGGCCCGCCCGGCGTGGGAAAAACCTCGCTGGCCAAATCCATCGCCCGGGCCTCGGGTCGCGAATATGTGCGCATGTCCCTGGGCGGCATCCGCGACGAGGCGGAGATCCGTGGCCATCGCCGCACCTACATCGGCTCCCTGCCGGGCAAGATCATCCAGTCGATGAAGAAGGCCGGCTCGAACAATCCCCTCTTCCTGCTCGACGAGATCGACAAGGTGGGCTCGGATTTTCGCGGCGATCCCTCCTCGGCCCTGCTCGAGGTGCTCGATCCGGAACAGAACGCCACCTTCAACGACCACTACCTGGAGGTGGATTACGACCTCTCCAAGGTGATGTTCATCACCACGGCCAACAGCCTCAACATCCCGCGTCCGCTGCTCGACCGCATGGAGATCATCCGTCTGGCCGGCTACACCGAGCAGGAGAAGGTGCGCATCGCCACCCGCTATCTGATCCCCAAGGAGATGGAGACCCATGGCCTCAAGGAGGGGGAGTTCACCCTCTCTCCCGGAGCCTTGCAGGACATCATCCGCTACTACACCCGTGAATCCGGGGTGCGCGGTCTGGATCGCGAGATCGCCAGCCTGTGCCGCAAGTCGGCGCGGGCGATTCTCACCGATCCGAAGAACGAACGGATCTCGATCGGCTCCAAGAGTCTGAGCAAGTTTCTGGGGGTGCGTCGCTACCGGTTCGGGCTGGCCGAGGAGGAGGATCTGGTCGGCGTGACCACGGGTCTGGCCTGGACCGAGGTGGGCGGTGAGCTTTTGACCATCGAGAGCATCCACATCGAGGGCAAGGGGAAATTGACCACCACCGGCAAGCTCGGCGACGTGATGCAGGAGTCGGCCCAGGCGGCCCTCACCTATGCCCGTTCCCGTGCCCGAGAGTGGGGCATCGAGGCGGAGGAGTTCTTCCAGAAACACGACATCCACATCCATGTCCCGGAAGGGGCCACGCCCAAGGATGGTCCGTCGGCGGGCATCGCCATGTGTACCGCCCTGGTGAGCGCTCTGTACGGCATCCCGGTGCGCAAGGACGTGGCCATGACCGGCGAGATCACCCTGCGGGGTCGGGTGTTGATCATCGGCGGCCTGAAGGAGAAGCTGCTCGCCGCCCATCGCGCCGGCATCAAGCACATCATCATCCCGGAGGAGAACGTCAAGGATCTCAAGGAGATCTCCTTGAGCATCCTCAAGGATCTGGAGATCCATCCGGTCACCCACATGGATCAGGTGCTCAAGCTGGCCCTGCGTGGCGAGCTGAAAATGGTGGACAAGGGGCCCAAGGTGGTGGCGCTCTCTCTGGACAAACCCGATCCGGCGCTGCTGCTGCCCCATGAGGAGAAGTTGGAGGATGCGCCTTCGCTGACCCATTGACGTACCGAGGAACTCCCACGCGGGAGATCCTCGGTCGGGGGGTGAGGGGGGCTCCCCCCATCATGCAAGTTACGAGCGGTCGAGCGCGAAAAATGTAAGCCAGAAAGCGAGAAAATCGCTTGACAGCAAGGATTCGCAACGTATAGTAACCCCGGAAGAGCACCATGGGCAGGCGCTCACGCAAAGCGCCCGTCAGGTTATCCGGAACGTCTTGCTAGGGGAGAACTTCCATTGAACAAATCCGAACTCGTTGATGCCGTTGCCGCGGAAGCCAAGCTGACCAAAATCCAGGCCTCCGAAGCCATTGATGCCGTGATTCATGCCATCCAGAACGCCTTGAAGGGCGGACAGCAAGTGAATCTGGTTGGTTTCGGCGCTTTCATGGTGACCGAGCGTGCCGCACGCACGGGCCGCAATCCGCGCACCGGCGCCGAGATCAACATTCCCGCCGCGCAACTGCCGAAGTTCAAGCCCGGCAAGGGTCTGAAGGATGCGGTCTCCGCGCCCCAGCCAGCTCCGGCTCCCGTCGCCAAGCCCGTTGCCGCAGCCAAGAAGCCCGCCGCCGCCCCGGCTCCGGCCCCCGTGCCGGCTGCCGAGCCCAAGAAGGCTGTCAAGAAAAAGAAGTAATCTTGGCCTCACCACACGTCACACCCCCTTCCCCCATGTCGTGCCTGCGTGGATGTGGGTCGGGAGTGCGGTGTGCGTTCTCCCCAATCCGCGGTTTTCGCGCAACGCCCGCTCAGGCGTTGCGCGGACCGGGGGGCTGGGGCAGCTTCCTGGATCTATCATCACCCCAGGCCCCACGCGATCGCGTCCCACCCATGGGTGGTGGGATCGGCGGCACCGAATACATCCGGGCGGATAGCTCAGCCGGGAGAGCATCGGCCTTACAAGCCGAGGGTCACGGGTTCGAACCCTGTTCCGCCTACCAACCACGATCCGCAGACATTCGATCACGTACAAAAAGCCCGTAAAAATAATTATTTACGGGCTTTTTGGTGTCCGTGGCGATTCGCGGAAGTTCGTTGACATCCACGCTGTTCCCAGGTAACTATTCGGAGCGCCCGTGATCCATCACCTTGCGTGACCTCTCCCTATGGGGTGCCCGTTTTTGCGTGGCCCCTCAGTTACGGGGGGGTTCCGCCGGCGCGATCAAGCCATCCAGACGGATGGGTTGACGGTTTCATCAACATCTTGCCAAGATGACTGGATACGAGAAAGAGCACCCATGAATATGAAATCCATGCTTGTTTATCTGGTTGCCGGCTGGTCCGGTTACTACGTGATGGCGGTCGAGTTGTTGGGTGGTCGCGCCCTCTCCCCATTCTTCGGCACCGGGATCTATGTTTGGGGGGCCATCATTGCCCTGTTCATGCTGGCCCTCTCCATCGGCTATTTGATAGGCGGCCAGTTCTCGACCCACCAACCCAGTCTGCGCAAATTGAGCCTGCTCCTGGGCCTGGCCACGCTCACCTCCCTGCCCTGCGCCACCTTCTCCACCCCCATTCTGGAAAAGGTGTTCGAAATGGTGCCAGATCCCCGCTACGGGGCGCTGCTCGCATCCTTTCTGCTGTTCTTTCTGCCCATCACCATCTCCGGGACCATCTCGCCTTATGCCATCCGTCTGCTGACGCATGGACTCGGTGACTCGGGCCAGGTGGCGGGGAAGGTCTTTTTCATCTCGACGTTCGGCAGCACGGCGGGGACGTTGCTCACCTCGTTCTACCTGGTGTTGCTGTTTGAATTGAATCAGATCATCCATGGCATGTTGGCCATTTCGTTCGCGATCGCCGTGATCGGCGTGATCGCCGGCGGTCAGAAATCGGAGCCGAGCCATGGCGCCTAGAGCATGGTTCCTGTTGGTGTTGATTCTGACGGGATTGACCGCGCATCCGGCACGGGCCAAGGTGATCGTGGAGGAGAAATCGTTATACCGCAACGTTCTGGTGTACGAAGAGAACGGATTGCGCTGCATGAAGTTCGGGAAACATGACAATGGGCGTCAAGCTTGCATCGCCCTTGATAATCCGGAAGCCATTGTCTTCAACTCCCCGAAAATGCAATTGGGTGCGTTGTATCTGAATCCATCCCCCAGAAATGCGCTGATCATCGGCCTTGGTGGCGGGATTGTCACGGTTGCCTTACAGAAAATGTATCCGGATATACAGATTGATAATGTTGAAATCGATCCGGCAGTGGTCAGGGTGTCCCAACAGTTCTTCAATTTCACCCCAAGCAAGAACACCCATATTTATACCGATGATGGTCGCGTGTTCGTCAAGCAGGCGTTGAAGCGGACGTTGCGCTATGACATCATTTTTCTGGACGCCTTTGATCACCTCTCCGTTCCGGAGCACATGACCACCCGGGAGTATCTGCTCGAACTCAAGGAACTCCTGGCCCCCGGTGGAGTTATGGCCGCCAACACCTTCTCATCCGGTCAACTGCATGCCGCGGAGTCGGCGACCTATGCGGATGTGTTCGGTCCCTATTACAATTTGCAAGTTCACAACCGGGTCATCCTGACCCGACTGGGTGGTCTGCCCGGCATGGATGAGGTGCGACGCAACGCCGGGCGGATGAAAGAGAGACTTGAGCAGCTTTCGATTGACACCAACTGGCTGTTATCGCTCTTCTCGACCGAGGTGGCGTGGCCGGAGAGGACGCGACTGCTCACCGATCAGTACTCCCCCTCCAACCTGTTGAATGGTCGGCCTTTGGAGCGGACCCCGTAGCAGCGATTGGTGAACTGATTTTCACAGTTGCAGGGGTCCGGGGACCGCAAGGTCCCCGGCGGAGGTGGGGAGGCAGAGCCTCCGCGGTTTTGGTTTTGACTTTGGTTTTGATTTTGTCTTTAAGCGCGCTCTTCAAAAAAGCGTTTTTTCGCGTTTCTTGCGAAAAAACGCTGCGCGCCGCCTTGGCTGCGGCATCGTTTCGCGCCTTTGGCGAAACGATGCCGCGAACATGGCCAAAAAACAGGCCGCCGAGGGCGCTGACATGCAATTCGCCCCCTCCTGATGCCCTGACGGGCATAAGGAGGGGGCACATGAGACCGCGCGCTTGCGCCAATTTTCGCATAAGGCGCGAAAATTGGCTTATCGTGAAGAGCGCGCGAAAATCAAAAGAGACGTCCCAAGGGCTTTGCCCTTGGATCCCACCAGGGGCCATGGGCCCCTGGACCCCGCCAGTGGTGACTTTTGGATCGTCTTGAAATTCGATTAATATCATTCAATTAGATCACATCCCGCGCCTCGGGGGGCCACCAACGGTGATCATGCCGCACCAGCTCCAACCGGTCCCGCTCGCGCAACGCCGCCTGGTAGGCCCCGCGCAACGCCTCCAGGGTTCCACGCCACCCCCCCTCTTCCGGATCCAAGCCAATACCGATCTCCTGATAAATCGCCAGATTGGCCAGATCCGGACGCGGCACCCGGTCGGCGAGAAAGTCGGCGCGCATACCGTGATAGAGCCCCTCCAGATGCCGGGCGAGCTTCACCATGTCGAACAGAGCGCAACTCGACCGACCCGCCTCCAACCGGGCGCGCAACGCCATGCATGACGCCCGGTCATTGCCCAGGGCCACGGCGCGCTCCACATACCCCTCCACCGTGTCGCACACCAACTCGCTCAACCCCGCCGCCCGCACCAGACTCCCGCACACCCGCGACGGAAACGACACACCGGCCAGAGTCAGAATCGGCACCCCCATCCACAACGCATCCGAGGCCGTGGTGTGGGCGCCGTAGGGAAAACAGTCCAACACCAGGTCAACCAGCGGATACCGGGCCAGATGGTCGGCATTGGCCACCATGGGGGCAAAGAAGATCCGCTCCGCAGCGATGCCACGCTCGGCAAACAGTGCCCGCAACCGCTCGGTGGCCGCATCGTTTTCGTGCAATAACCACATGACGCTCCCCGGCACCCGCGCCATCACCCGACACCACATCTCCAGGGTCAAGGCGGTGATCTTGCGCACGCCGTTGAAACAGCAGAACACCACCCCATCCACGGGCAATCCGAGATCCTGACGGCTGGGACGGTACGCCGCCACCCGCCGGCGGGAGTCGTTGGGTTGGTAACAGGGAAGACGCAGAACCCTTTCGCTGAAAAAAATCTCGTGCTCCGGCGGAAGCACGAACGGATCGGCGATGAGATAGTGGTGATAGGGGGAGCCCATGCTGCCCGGATAGCCAAGCCAGTTGACGATCACCGGGGCCGGTCGCATGGAGAGCAGCTTCAACCGCGCGGCAAAGGTGTAGCCGTTGATGTCCACCAGGATCTCGATGCGATCGTCCAGGATCCGCCGGGCTGCCGCCTCGTCGGAGAGCGGAGCCAGATCGCGCCAGTTGGGGGCCGCGGCGCGGATGCGTTCGTGCTGGGTATCGTTCTCCACCGGCTGACCGGTGTAGTAGAAATAGAGATCGATGACATTGGGATCGTGGCGTTCGAACAGCTCCACCATCAAAAAGCCGATGGCATGCATGCGCAGATCCGAGGAGAGATACCCCACCCGTGGACGCGCCCCCGGATTGGCGCGCAACGCCTTGTGTTCGTTCAAGAAATCCTTCGAGGCGTGACCGATGTCCACCCGGTTGTACAAGGCGGCGTTGGCCAGTTGCAGCATCGGATCGTCGCTGTAGGCCGCCAGGGAGAGGGGGGCGAAACCGGTCATCAAATGGGCCTTGGAACAGCGCGCGAACGGTTCGACCACCGGCCACAGACACAACTGCTGACGGGCGCTCAACCAGTGCTCCATGGCGTCGTGCTGATGGGGATCGATCTCCAACGCCTGACGCAGGGCCCACGCCACCCCGGAGGAGTCTTCCACGCGCCCGATCTGCTTGAAAGCTGCGTTGCGAAAATGGATGTTTTCGGCGTTCAGCCAACCCAACCGCGCCACCAACTGACGCCAGCAGTCCACGGCGGCGGTTGGGGAGAGCTGCTGTTCCAGAATGTTGCCGAGGTTGATGTAGCTCGGCAAAAAGTGGTCGTTGCAGCGCAATGCCGCTTCATAGGCCGCGCGGGCGCCATCGGGATCCCCCTGGGCTTGCAGGGTGACCGCCAGGTTGTACCAGATCAAATGCAGATAGGGATGGGTCGGATTGGCATCGATCCACGCCCGGTACAGGGCGGTGATGCCCCCCCCCTCACCCGCCTGGTTCAAGGCGTCCGCCTCACCGATCAATCGGGGAATGTCCCATTCAGCGACCATCTGACTCCTTGGTGGTTGGCTGTATAACGTGCATGATGGGGGGAGAACCCCCCGGACCGTGAACCTCCCGGACGGGGGTTCCTCGGTCCAGATCGTGACCTGCATCGACCTGATTGCGACCCTTCATGAAAAACGCAAAACCGGGTTGGATGCAAGGCCCAATTCCACATGACCCGCGCCAGGGGGGTGGGATTAAACGCGGATTGCAACTTTGGTCAACCAGGATTCCTGGCCTTGCAGCCAAACACCGGTTATAGTGTCAAAAGGCGCATCCCATTTCTTGGACGTATGAATCCATGGCGTTCGTTTGGTTCCAATCCGAAAAATCCACGCGGTCAGGAGCGCGAGGATGAGTGCTGCATCAACCGCACCAACGGACTTGACCGATGCCCAGTTGCAGGCCGTGGTTGCACTGCGCCAAAACACCACCTATCTCTGGAAATCCTTTGTCTCGTTGACCGATGAGAAGCGCGGGTTCACCTGCCCGATCCGCCAGGCGACCTACCAGAAAATACGCCGTAATCTCAACACCTTATGCGAGGCTGGTTTTTTTGAGTTCAACCTGATCCATGAAACCTCGAGCGGGGATGGTTCGATCATTCAACTCGAGCTCTCCCACATCAGCGACGCTTTCAAGGCCCGCATCCGCACGCTGCCCAGTGAATCTCCTCCAGACGCCGAGTCCGAACCCCTCAAACCCCAACCCGCGCGCCCGGTTCGAGTGGCCCGCAAGCCCTCCTCCACCCGACCATTGACCGAGAAAACCGCGCCACGACCCGACACCTTGTCCCCGTTCCCCAGGTTGAATCTGACGCCCTTGTCCGAAGGGGTCGCGCGGTTCACGGGTCGCGTGGGCGGCATGCGTCTTGGGTTGATCGTGATCGGGGCGCTGTTGGTGCTGGCTGGTTTTCAAGGGTTCTTTCATGCCCCAACCTCGACCACGGGCGAAATGCTGGTGGCCCATTTGGAGCCCCGGACTCCGGTCGAGCCCCTGAAACTCCCGAGCGCGTCACCCAAACCCGCGCCGGAGCCGCCCAAACCGGCACCCGAGCCGCCCAAACCCGCGCCGGAGCCGCCCAAACCGGCACCCGAGCCGCCCAAACCGGCACCTGAGCCACCCAAAC
>JADGAY010000026.1:8036-33135 GCA_015231775.1 Magnetococcales bacterium
CCAAACCGGCACCCGAGCCGCCCAAACCGGCACCCGAGCCGCCCAAACCGGCACCCGAGCCGCCCAAACCGGCACCTGAGCCTCCGAACGCACCGGTCGAACCGATTGCCACGGCTCCGGTGAACATTACGCCGGTCGCGGTCACGCCACCCGCCGCTTCACCGTCGCGCCAGCTCGTGACGCCGGCGGTCTTCGCCCGACAGGCCATCCGCTTTCCGGTCGAGCGCGAAGAGCCCCCCGTCACGCCCGTGACCACGGTTGGCGCGGACCAGGTGGTGGTGGATATCCCGGTGTTGAATCTGCATCCCCTGCCCGCCTTGCAGGGAGAACCGATCAAGAGCCTGACCCAGGGGAGTGAATTGCGGGTGACCTGGCAAGAGAACGGCTGGTTGCGGGTGACCGATACCACCCAGGTCAGCGGTTGGGTGCTGGCCTATGGAACCCGCGACAGGGTTAATCAACATCGCATTTCGATTCTTGATGCGCTTTCCGCTTCAAGTCATTAGTATGCTCCATGCCACGGTGATGTGGCGTTCACCATACCTAATTCATGACAGACAGTTTCGAACAAGGATGCTTGGCGTGGCAGACGATCAACACACTCCGACCGCGGATCTGGCCGCCCAACTGGTGCGGGTTCCATCGATCACCCCCACCGATGCCGGCTGCCAGAAAATCGTGGCCGAGCGGCTGCGCGCGGCAGGTTTTACGGTGCATGAACTCCGTTTCGGTCAGGTGGAGAACCTATACGCCCGCTTCGGCACCACGGGGAAGCATCTCTGTTTGGCCGGCCACACCGACGTGGTGTCCCCGGGTGATGCCTCCCAGTGGCAGTGCGATCCCTTTGCCGGGGAGATCCACGATGGCCACCTGATCGGGCGCGGCGTGGCCGACATGAAGGGCGGGGTCGCGGCCCTGGTGGTGGCCGTGGAACGGTATCTGCAGGCCCATCCCGATTTTGCCCACTCGATTTCGTTTCTGATCACCGGGGACGAGGAGGGCGATGCGGTCGATGGAACGATCAAGGTCTTGGAGTGGCTGAAACAGCGCGGGGAGCGGCTCGATTTCTGCCTGGTGGGGGAGCCGACCAGTGACACCACCCTGGGCGATCAGTACAAGAATGGCCGGCGCGGATCGCTGAACGGCGAAATCCGCATTCCAGGGCGCCAGGGCCATGTGGCCCATCCCCATCTGGCGGACAACCCCATCCATCGGGCCATGCCGCTGTTGGCCCGACTGGTGGGATTGCGTTTTGACAACGGCAGCGCCGATTTTCCCCCCACCTCCCTGCAACTGACCACCATCCACGCCGGCGAGGCCACCACCAACAACGTCATACCCGGTCTGCTGATCGCCCGCTTCAACATCCGCTTCGGCACGGCCAGCACCCCGGAATCTTTGGAGCAGGCGATTCGTGGGGTGCTCGATGCCGATGGCCACCCCTACGGGTTGCGGCTGGAACTCTCCGGACTCCCCTTTTTGACCGAATCCGGCCTGCTCGCCGATTGCCTGCGCCAGGCCACCCAGGCGGTTCTGGGCGTCGTCGCCCGCCCCTCGACCGGCGGCGGCACCTCGGATGCCCGTTTCATCTCCCGCGACTGCCCACAGACGCTGGAGCTGGGGCTGGTCGGCAAGACCATCCACAAGGTGAACGAATCCACGCCGGTGGACGATCTGGAGCAGTTGAGCCGTGTTTATGAACAGTTGATGGAGCGACTTTTCGCGGCGTTGTGATCAAGTCGCCTGCTGCACAAAACAACCTTAATCCACTCAAACCCACAAGGCATTGGCCATGGAATTTCTCAACCGCATGAATTTCGGTACAAAAATCATCATCAGCACGGTACTGTTGATCACGGTCGGCATCGCGCTGATTTTCACGCTGGTCAAGGGTCGCATCGAACAAGACGCCATGGCCGCCATCATCCAGCAGGCCCAGGCGATCACGGCACAAACCGAGGGGGCGCGCACCTTCGTCGCCTCCCTGGGCGCGGCGGGCAGCTTCGATCCGAGTCTGCTCAAGGAGGCCCAGGAGGAGCTGGCCAAGAAGAACCCCAAAACCACCCTGGAGATCATCGAGGCGGCCCGTCAGACCCGCTTTTACAACACCATCCCCATCGTGGCCTCGTGGACCATCGGCATGGCCAAGGCCAAGGATGCCCATTATGAGTTTCGCGTGCCGCGCATCGGCGCCCGCAATCCCAAGAACGAAGCCAACCCCGTGGAAAAAGCCATGCTCGAAAAGATGGACAAGGGGAATCTGAACGAGTTGTGGCAGGTGGACGAGACAACCAATACCTTGCGCTACATGCGTCCGATCTACATGAAAAAGGCCTGTCTGCTCTGTCACGGCACTGACCAGGATTACCCGGCAGGCAAGGGGCTCGATCCGCTCGGCATCAAGATGGAGGGGTGGAAAGAGGGTGATCAGCGCGGCGCCTTTGAGATCATCGCCGACTTGAAACCCATGCAGGCCTCGGTGCGGGATGCGATGATCAAGATCCTCTCCCTGGCCGCCGCCATTCTGTTGGTGACCGGCCTCATCATCTATTTCCTGATCAGCCGTCTGGCCATCGAGCCGGTGCGGGTGATTCGCAATCTGGTGGGCCATGTGGCCAAGGGTGATCTGACCGTCCCCCTGCCCACGGCCACCACCCAGGATGATATCGGCCAGACGCTTACGGCCACCGGAAAAATGGTCGAGGAGCTGCGGGCGATCGTGTTGCGGGTGCAGGATGCCGCGACCCATGTGACCGAGGGGAGCCAGTCGATGAGCGACAGCTCCCAGCAGATCTCCCAGGGGGCCACGGAGCAGGCCGCCTCCATCGAGGAGACCTCGGCGGCCATGGAGGAGATGACCTCGAACATCCAGCAGAACACCGACAACGCCGGCCAAACCGAATCCATCGCCCAGAAGGCCTCGAGCGATGCCCAGGAGGGTGGCACGGCGGTATCGGCGGCGGTGAAGGCGATGAAGGAGATTGCCGGCAAGATCAACATCATCGAGGAGATCGCCCGTCAGACCAATCTGTTGGCCTTGAACGCGGCCATCGAGGCGGCTCGGGCCGGGGATCACGGCAAGGGGTTCGCGGTGGTGGCGGCGGAGGTGCGCAAGCTGGCCGAAAGAAGTCAGAGCGCCGCGGGCGAGATCACCCAACTGGCCGGTTCGAGCGTGGAGGTGGCCGAACGGGCGGGCGGACTGCTGACCCAGTTGGTACCGGACATTCAAAAAACCGCCGAGCTGGTGCAGGGGATTTCGGTGGCCAGCCGCGAGCAGACCCAGGGCGCCAGTCAGATCAACAGCGCCATTCAGCAGCTGGATCAGGTGATCCAGCAGAATGCCGGCGCCTCGGAGAAGATGGCCTCGACGGCCAATCAGCTCTCCGACCAGGCCCGACTGTTACAAGAGGCGATCGGCTTCTTCCATGTGGAGGGTGGGGTCGTTGCCCGGCCCGTGGCCCGCAGAACCGCAACCACCCTGCCGGCCCCGGCCCGCAAGGCGGCGGCTCCGGCGGCCACCTCCTCCACCGCCGCCCGTCGTGCCCTGCCCGCGCCCAAGGGTGGCGCGACCAGGAGCGACTCGGGTGGCGTGAATCTGGACATGGGGAGTGGCCATTCGGCCTCGGATGACGAGTTCGAACGGTTTTAACGTGATTCCCCCGCGTCGCGCCTGGCGACGCGGGGAAGTGGCCTGACGACACGGGAACGCTCCCAGGAGCGTTCCCGTCTCTCCCACCCTCTCCCCACGGCCATCCTGTCAAACCCATCACCCCCAGTCGCTGACAAAAGCGCCTCCGCGAGGCTGTCCAAGCGTGTGAATTTCTCTTCACAATTGGGGGTATAATCCGAATTGCTCTTGACTTCGAGCCTCCTGGAACGGCATATTCACAAACGTCCGTTCATGGAATGATTCTCAACATCGGCAATCGTCATGCAATTCCTGCGTACCCAATCCCCCACCCTCAACCAGGAACCCCCGGACCGGTCCGCGTGCCGGACGGATGGCCTGGAGTTGCTGGCCATCGCCGATGCGATAGCGGCGGCCAAGTCGGCCTGGGGTGAGGAACTCGCCCCCTGGCGCCGCACGATCACCGATCTTCTGAAGGATCCCGATCTGGAGAGCCTGCGCGGGGAGTTGCAACTGGAGGCGTTATCCCTGGCGTTGCGCGGCCAGTGGGTGCGCATGGCCCGGTCGGTGGTGGATCCCTTTCTGAAGTCTCCCATTCGGAACCAACCGGTATCCTTGCCGATCAGCAGCAGCAGCGGTTTTGTCTACGAACGGGTTTTCAACGCGGGTTACATCGAAAAGAAGATCGCCAGTTGTTACACACCCATCCCGACATGGACCACCCGGCACGCGGCGTTTGGCAGTGGCATGGCGGCCATTACCGCGTTGATCCTCACGCTGGGGTATTACCGCAAAGTCTACCAACGGGCGGATGGTCACACGTTGCGTCTGGATTGGCTGGGCGGCTACTACGAGATGCAACGGCTGATCGCCCTGCTGGACAATCCCGGCATCTATGCCCGTCGGATCCCGGCGTTCGAGAGCCTGCTGGAGCGGGTGCGGAGCGGCAAGACCGACATCCTCTTTGTCGAGCCGGTGCTCTACGACTGGAGCCAGACCGTGGCCGATCCCCACGCCCTGATCGAGGCCATCCAGGCCAGGCCCGCGGATCGACCGTGGATCCTGATGACCGATTCCACCTTGCTGGGGGCCACGTTCGATCTGGGGGAGTTTCTGCGCGCCTGCGGCGACCGCTGGCCGCTGCTGGCGGTGGATCTCCGCTCCGGGTTGAAGCTGGATCAGCATGGTTTGGAGTTCGCCAATCTGGGCATGGTGGGGATTAGCACCCATCCGGATCTGGATGAACGTTATCCCTCCGCGGAGCGCTTCAAGAAGCGGTTGACGCTCAACCGTTCGGTGTTGGGCAGTGGCCTGAGCGTGGAGGCGGCGGCAACCCTGGAGCTGCCGACCATTCTGCATCCTGAGTGGCGGACCGGACATCCAGGCCGGATCTTTGCGAACAATCGGGAGGTGGCCCTGGCCCTGGCCGGAATCCCCGGCCTGTTCCGACGGGTCAACCATCCGGCCTTGGGGCCCCATCGGCATCTGAGTTGGGCGGAGTCGCCGTTCGTGGTGCTGGAGTTCCATCAGCATGAGGATCTCCAGGAGAATCATGCCCTGCTGCTGCGCATCATCGAGAACGAATCCAAGGCACGGGGCGTGGCCTTCTATCTCGGAGTGAGTTTTGGGTTTCGTCACCATCGCTGCGAGGTGGTGGTGTCGGAGAACAGCTTCCCCTATCCGAACGGGCAGATGCGCGGATTCTTCAAGGTTGCCGTCGGCTCCAGGCGCGGCCCCTCCTTCGAGGGGATGCTGGCCCTGCTGAAAGAGTTGGCGGCCTGCGCGGATTTTCAAGCGCTGCGGCGCGCCTATCCACAGTGGGTATCCGAATCCCCTCCCGGTCCGCCCTGACAGGATGAGCCTGCACTCGGCGTCGATGCCCCGAGGATGGGCATGCTCTTGGGGAATTGTTTATAATTTTATTAATATATAAATATATATATGTTGTAAATTGACAAGCAGGATGTTGCATGATATGTTTTTGCATGTTCATGGTCATAAGCCATGATGGCCATGCCTCTTGATCCCCATTCAGACGGATGCCATGCAAATCCTATCGTTGCGCCTGAAAAATTTTAAATGTTTCCAGGATGTGGAACTCAAGGATATTCCAAGATTCTGTGTTGTGATCGGGGCCAACGGCACGGGCAAGTCAACCCTGTTTGATCTGTTCGGTTTCTTGCGTGAGGCCTTCACCAGCAACATCCACACCGCCTTGCTGAGAATGGGGGGCGGACGCGGCTTCCAGGAGGTACGCAGCCGGGGCGCGGAAGGGTGCATCGAGATCGAGCTGAAGTTCCGGATCACCCCAGACAGTCCACTCGCCACCTACTTTTTGGCCATCGACGAGGAGGATGGGAGCCCGATCGTCAGCCGCGAAATCCTGAAATATCGCCGAGGCAGTTACGGGCAACCCTGGCATTTTCTCGATTTCACCCGAGGTTACGGCTTTGCGGTTACCAATGAACTGACATCAACCAAAGAAGTCAGTGCACTGGATCGTGAGTATCAGACCCTGAAATCGCCGGACATTCTGGCCATCAAGGGGCTGTCGCAATTCGAGCGGTTTCCGGTAGTCATGGAACTGGGCAACCTGATCGAGAATTGGCATGTCTCGGATTTCCACATCAACCGTGCCCGTATCGAACCAGGGGCCGGTTATGCCGAGCACCTCTCCTCCGAAGGGGAGAATCTCGCCCTGATGATCCAGTATCTATATAACCGCCATCGCAAGGTGTTTGACACGATTCTGGACAAACTCTCCCGGCGGGTTCCAGGCATCGCACGCGTGGATGCCAAGACCACCGAGGAGGGGCGGGTGTTGTTGCGTTTCCAGGATCGCGCCTTCGAGGATCCGTTTCTGGCCCGCTTCGTGTCGGATGGCACCATCAAGATGCTCGCCTATCTGACCCTGCTGCACGATCCCAAACCCCATCCTTTGCTGTGCGTCGAGGAACCTGAGAATCAGCTTTATCTCTCCTTGCTCATGGAGTTGGCCGAAGAGTTCCGAGACTACGCCAACCGGGGCGGACAGGTGTTCGTCTCCACCCACTCCCCGGATTTTCTCAATGCGGTTGAACTCTCGGAGGTTTTCTGGCTGACCAAGCAGCATGGCTATACCCAGATCGTGCGGGCCAGCGACAATCCGCAGATCCGGGCCTACATGGAGGATGGCGACAAGATGGGCTATCTGTGGAAACAGGGCCTGTTCCAGGATGTGGATCCGTGACCATGCAACTGGTTTTCTTTTTGGAGGAATTATCCGCGCGGGTCTTTCTGGAAGGTCTGCTCGACCGGATCCTGCCAGAACGGGTCACACCCCGGTTCGTCGTATTTGACGGCAAGAGCGACCTGGATCGCAGTCTGGTGCGCAAGATGCGGGGCTGGCTGGAGCCGGATAGCCGTTTCGTGGTGCTGCGTGACCGGGACGCGGGCGACTGTCGGGAGATCAAGCAGCGGTTGGTGGACAAGTGCCGCGAGGCAGGCCAGGAGTCAGCGCTGGTGCGCATCGCCTGTCGCGAGTTGGAATCCTGGTATCTGGGCGATCTGAATGCCGTGGCACAGGCCCTGGATGCCCGAAACGCGGCCTCCCAGCAGAACCGGAGCCAGTTCCGGGATCCAGATGGACTGGATAATCCGGTTCAGGCGTTGACCCGCCTGGCCCCAACCTACCAGAAGGTCGCCGGATCACGCGCGCTGGGTCGCGTTCTGGATCCGGATCACAACACCTCGCACAGTTTCCGCGCCTTCGTGGCCGGGGTGCGCCGCCTCGTGACGGAGGATCAACCTACGGGTTGAATTTCTTTGTTGATGACTCACTTTTAGTTACGGTAAAACAATGACAGACTATATGGATATTTCTGAAATAATTGCATCGTCCGGTCTGAGTCCTGGAGATGATGATCTATGGCGTGATCATCATTTTGATTGGAAAAATGCGGACACATGGGTGCCTCGTCTCACAGCTTGGTTGCAACCCCATTTTCGCAAGGACTTTTCCAGACGACTCAGACCTGGCCAAGAGCGGGATTTGGACATGGATGATTTGGAATGGTTTTCGATTCTCGAAAGGTGTCTCAAGGGGAATATTGACGACCATCTAGAACAATTCTCCATGGCCCTTGAGTCGTCCGTCATGCGCATCTACCACGGCTGTCGCACGGAGGACGCTGGCATCTATTTCCGCAACGGCTTGTTACCTCATGATCAAGCGATTTTGGAACAACGACTTGAAGCCATCCTGGCAAGGCATCCAGAACTTGAGGTTTTTAGAGCAAATTTTGAGCAACGCATTAATAATATTGGGGAAATTGATAAAGGATGTCTCTATGGCGTTATCGACGACACCTGTTTATTGGAACGTGCGGCCCACTATTTGATTTATGGTAGTGAATGGTTGTGCGCAGTATTAAGGGAAGATGGACGACATGTGCTCAAGGAAATCGGCGCACCCACTCTGCTAGAGGTGGACTTGCCGCTTTATCTTGCCAGTAAATCTGACCGACGCGAGCTGGCGTGCGCACTATTTACTGAGTGGACACGTCAGGTATGCAACAAACCAACCCAACATCATCAAATTGATTTCACATTTGCGATACATTCTTCCATTCCATCCTCATGCATCGTTGGACATCGGCACCCGAAAACACTGATCGATCCATTGTCGGGTTACAGATCATACGTCTCACCCGTGACCTATTGTGCTTACTGTGCTTAAGCAATACTTGATATCGCTTCCATTTTGAGGAGGATGATATTCCGCGAGGCCGCCTGCAAGATACGAGGGTCGTTTCCAAAAATCGGAAACGACCCTCGCGAAGGCTGCGCGCGGCGCACTTTTCGCCAAAGGCGCGAAAAGTGCTTCTTTGAGAAGAGCGCGCTAAAATCTAATAATAAAATCAAAACCCTGGGAGAGGAATCTCCCAGACGCTCTCTTTTTTTTCACCCATAAAATCAAGCTTGGTTCGTCCTAACTCGGCATCTCCCCCAGACCCGGCGCGGCCAGGAGCCGATCGGCGCCCAGGGCGATCAGCTCACGGGCCAGGGCGCGGCCCAGGGTTTCCGGCTCCTCGGGGGTGCCGCTGATCTCACGGGTGATCAGTTCGCGGCCATCCAAAGAGCCCACCCGACCGGCCATCACCAGGCTCTCCCCCTCCAGCCGCGCGAAGCCGGCGATGGGCACCTGACACCCCCCCTCCAGCTCATGCAAAAAGGCCCGCTCGGCCAACACCGCGGTGCGGGTCTCCGGGTGGTTCAACGGGTCGAGCAGCCGCCGGGTGGTGGCGTCGTCCAGACGACACTCGATCCCCACCGCGCCCTGGCCGTTGGCGGGAATGATCCGCTCCGGCGCGAAATACTCCACCACCCGCTCCAACAGCCCCAACCGCTTCACCCCGGCGGCTGCCAGCACGATGGCCTCGAACTGGCCGGACTCGAGCTTGGCGATGCGGGTGTTGACATTGCCGCGCAGGGATTCGATCTTCAAATCCGGACGCTCGTGCAGCAGTTGGCACTGTCGGCGCAACGACGAGGAGCCGACCCGCGCCCCGTGGGGCAGGTCGCTCAAACCCGCGTGATGCACGGAGAGCAGCACATCCCGGGGATCCTCGCGTTCCAAAATCGCGGCGATGCCCAACCCTTCGGGAAACTCCGCCGGCACATCCTTCATCGAGTGGACCGCCAGATCGACGCGACCATCGAGCAGCGCCTCCTCCAGCTCCTTGACGAACAGACCCTTGCCCCCCACCTTGGCAAGCGGGACATCCAGAATGAT
The DNA here is from genome assembly GCA_015231775.1 of Magnetococcales bacterium. Lineage (GTDB taxonomy): Bacteria > Pseudomonadota > Magnetococcia > Magnetococcales > Magnetaquicoccaceae > Magnetaquiglobus. The sequence continues at coordinate 17,438 of JADGAY010000026.1, forward strand.
ATCCCCGCGGGTCTTGATGATGACCAGCTCCGCCGTAAGACCCGGATGGGTGGATTCAAGCTGGGACTGGACCCAACTGGCCTGCCAAAGGGCCAGGGCACTGCCCCGCGTGCCGATCTTGATGGTGGTATTCATGCGTCAACTCGAAACTTTCGATCCCAATACATGGCATCGATGGTGAAAGGGAATAAAAAAGCGTATCCTATCCAACATGGCATAAAACAGGTCACAAGGACAAGGATCATGCGGGTATTGGGCATCGAAAGCAGTTGCGACGAGACCGCCGCCGCCGTGGTGGAGCTGGATGGGATGGACAGGTCGGTGCGTCCGCGCCTGTTGTCCAACGTGGTCCATGGCCAGGTGGAGGTGCATGCCCGCTACGGCGGGGTGGTGCCGGAGCTGGCCAGTCGCGCCCACATCCGCAACATTCAGCCGGTGATCGATCAGGCGTTGCGCCTGGCCGGCCTCGAACCTTCGGCCATCGACGCCGTGGCGGTGACCGCCGGGCCGGGACTGATCGGCGGGCTTTTGACCGGCATGGCCGCGGCCAAGGGGTTGGCCATGGCCCTCGATCGCCCCCTGATCGGGGTGCATCACATGGAGGGGCATCTGATGAGCCCCTTTTTGGATCCCCAGGCCGGCGAGATGGATTTCCCCTTTGTGGCGCTGCTGGTCTCGGGGGGCCATACGCTGCTGGTGCACGCCCGCGCCTTCGGAGATTACGGGGTGTTGGGGCGCACCCGCGACGACGCGGTGGGCGAGGCGTTCGACAAGGGGGCCCGTCTGCTGGGACTGGGCTATCCGGGTGGACCGGCCATCGCCGCGTTGGCCGAGGGCGGGGATCGAACCGCGATCCCCTTTCCCCGCGCCATGCCGGGACGGAGACAACTGGATTTCTCCTTCTCCGGCTTGAAAACCGCGCTGCGCACCTTCCTGGGCCAGCATCCGGACAAGCTGGAAGACGCGGGGTGGCGTCGCGACGTGGCCGCCTCGTATCAGGAGGCGATCGTGGATGTCTTGGTCTCCAAGTCCCTCTCCGCCTGTCGGGAGAGCGGGGAGCGCCGGTTGATCGTGGCCGGCGGCGTGGGGGCCAACCAGCGTCTGCGCGAACTGTTGCGCGAGCGGGCCGCATCCCAGGGGATCGGCATCTATTTCCCGCCGTTGGCGCTCTGCACCGACAACGGCGCGATGATCGGCCTGGCCGGGGCGCGACGGTTCCTGGCCGGGCAGCGGGACGGCTGGGAATTGAACGCCCGCGCCCGTTGGCCGATTGAGCGGCTGGCGGAAGGGGTGGGTTGACAGGGCTCAAAGGGCGCGGGGCGCGGAAAGCTTCCCGACCCACGATGGCGATTCGATCTGGATGGCAAAAATCATGGAAAAAACCTCAACAGCGGTCATCGGCGCGGGTTCCTGGGGCACGGCCCTGGCCACGGTACTGGCGAGCAAACTGCCCCGCGTCACCCTCTGGTGTCACGAACCCGAAGTGGCCGACGGAATCAACCGCGACGCCCGCAATCCCCTCTTCCTGCCGGAGTTTCAACTGCCCGGCAACATCGTCGCCTCCACGGATCTCCTTCAGGTGGCCCGGGAACACGCCATTCTGGTGATGGTGGTGCCGACCCAGTTCACCCGAGGGATCCTGGGCGCGTTGCGGGGGTCGGTCACCCCGGAGACCGTGTTCGTCTCGGCCAGCAAGGGGGTCGAGGCGGCCACCATGACCCTTTTGTCCGAGATCCATGTCGAAATCCTGGGCGCGGAGTTGGGAGAAAAGAGCTGTTTCCTCTCCGGCCCATCGTTTGCCCGCGATACCATCATGCGTCTTCCGGCGGCGGTGGCCATCGCCGGCGGGGATCCGGAACGGGTGGAACGGGTGCAGAAACTCTTCCATACCCCGTGGTTCCGCACCTACTCCACCGAGGACGTGATCGGTCTGGAACTGGGTGGGGCGTTGAAGAACGTCATGGCGCTGGCTGCGGGGATCTCCGACGGACTCGGCATGGGACACAGCGCCCGCGCGGCGCTGATCACCCGCGGGCTGAACGAAATGTTGCGACTGGGGATGAAACTCGGCGCCCGTCCCGAGACCTTCGCCGGACTCTCCGGACTCGGCGATCTGCTCCTCACCGCCACCTCGGACCTCTCCCGCAACCGGACCGTGGGGGTGCGCATCGGACGGGGCGAAACGTTGGAGTCGATCCAGCGCGGCACCCACGAGATCGCCGAGGGGGTGCGCACCGTGGAGGGGGTGCGGCGACTGGCGGAAAAACTCGATCTCGACCTGCCGATCACCCGCGCGGTGCATGGCATCCTGTACGAGGGACGCGCCCCGCTCGACGCAGTGCGTGATCTGATGGAACGGGATCTCAAGCCCGAACACGGCGGGTTCGAAGGGTGACGACCATGACACCCACGCGCAAAGTGCGTTCCCCATGCGTGAAAGCGCCGCAAATCATCGGCTGGCGCGAATGGGTCGCCCTGCCTGAGATGGGGGTGGCGCGGATCAAATGCAAAATCGATACCGGGGCCCGGACCTCGGCGTTACACGCCCTGGATCCCCACCTGGTCGAACGGCCCGAGGGGTTCTTCGTCCGCTTCAAGCTCCATCCGGTGCAGCGCAAAAGCAAGCCGGAGATTACCTGCGAGGCCCCGCTCGTGGACTCCCGCACCGTGGTCAGCTCCGGGGGTCACACTGAACAGCGTTTCGTGATCCGGGCCCGCGTCCAGCTCGGCGAACGGGACTGCGAGGTGGAGATCACCCTCACCGATCGCGCGCCCATGGGCTTTCGCATGCTGATCGGTCGCACGGCGGTGCGCGGCAAGTTTCTGGTGGATCCGGGCTGCTCGTTCCTGCTCTCCCGTAACGTGCATGATGGGGCAAAAACCCCCTCACCCCTCGATCATGGCGCTCCCCCGCGGGAGTTACACGCCAAAACGGAGGCGGAACCATGAAAATCGCCATCCTGGCCCGCAACCCGAATCTCTACTCCCACAAACGGCTGGTGGAGTCGGCGCGCGCGCGCGGTCACGAGGTCGAGATCCTCGACACCTTGAAGATCTACATGAACATCTGCCCCAACCAGCCGCGCATCCGCTACGGAGGCAAGGAGTTGACCGGCTTTGATGCCGTGATCCCACGCATCGGCGCCTCGATCACCTTCTATGGATTGGCGGTGGTCAATCAACTGGAGATGATGGGGGTCTATCCCCTCAACGGCAGTGAATCGATCGCCAAATCCCGTGACAAGCTGCGCTGTCTGCAACTGCTGGCCGGGGCCGGGATCGGACTGCCGGTGACCGGCTTCGCCCACGCCACCCAGTTCACCGATGACCTGATCCAGATGGTCGGCGGCGCGCCGGTGGTGATCAAACTGCTCGAGGGGACCCAGGGGATCGGCGTGGTGCTGGCCGAAACCCACCGTTCCGCCAAAAGCATGATCGAAGCCTTTCGCGGCATGGATGCCAACATCCTGGTCCAGGAGTACATCCACGAGGCCAAATCCGCCGATATCCGCTGCCTGGTAGTCGGAGAGCGGGTGGTGGCCTCGATGATGCGTCAGGGCAATGGCGAGGATTTCCGCTCCAATCTCCACCGGGGTGGCCAGGCCCTGCCGATCCGCATCACCCCCCAGGAACGCCAGACCGCCGTGCGCGCCGCCCGCCTGATGGGGCTGAATGTGGCCGGCGTGGATCTGTTGCGCTCCAATCGCGGCCCGCTGGTCATGGAGATCAACTCCTCACCCGGCCTCGAAGGGGTCGAAAAGGCCACCGGCATCGATGTGGCCGGCAAGATCATTCAATTTCTGGAACAAAAACTTCGTCCTGCCCGTTCTCGCAAACCCAAGGCCTGATTCAAGGAGGATCCGATCATGGCAACGACCAACAAACTCGCGGGGGATATCTGGGGTGGCCTGGCGGCCATGCTGGTGGCGCTGCCTTCCGCCATCGCCTATGGCGTGGTGAGCTTCACCCCGCTTGGCGGAACCTACCTGGGGGTCGGCGCCATGGCCGGCGTGATCGGCACCGTGGTGCTCGGTCTGGTGGCTCCGGCCATTGGCGGCGCGCCACGCCTGATCACCGCCCCCTGCGCCCCCGCCGCCGCCGTGATCTCGGCGTTGTGCGTGGAGCTTCTGGCCGGCAACCATAACCTCTCGGCCCTCGCCCCGGAACAGGTGCTGCTGCTCATCGCCATCGTCGGACTGCTCTCCGGCACGCTCCAGGTGCTCTTCGGCGTGCTCGGCGGCGGCAAGGTGATCAAATTCATCCCCTACCCGGTGGTGTCGGGCTACTTGAGCGGCGTGGGCGTGCTGATCTTTCTGAGCCAGATCCCCAAGCTGTTCGGCCTGCCCAAGGGAATCCCTGTGATGCAGGCACTCGTTGATCCCTCGCACTGGCAGTGGACCGGCATCATCGTCGGCATCGTCACCATCATCGGCATGAGCCAGGCGGCACGCATCACCAAGGTGATCCCGGCGCCGATCATCGGTCTCATGGCCGGCATGATCACCTATTTCGTCATGGGTCTGGCCCGTCCGGAACTGCTGCAACTGGCCGACAACAAACTCCTCATCGGTCCCATCGATGTGGATTTCGCGGCCATGGGCCATGGCATGGAGGAGCGCTGGAACGCGGTCGGAAAAATGGGCTTCAAGGATTTCGCCGCCATCCTCGTTCCCGCCATCACCCTGTCGGTTTTGCTCTCCATCGACACCTTGAAAACTTGTGTCGTTGTCGATGCCCTGACACGCTCCCGCCACGACTCCAACCGCACCCTGATCGGTCAGGGAATCGGCAACCTCTTGACCGCCGTGGTCGGTGGCATGCCGGGCGCCGGCACCATGGGCGCCACCCTGGTCAGCATCAACAGCGGCGGGCAGACCCGCCTGTCGGGTCTGTTGGAAGGGCTCTTCTCCCTGATCGTGCTGCTGCTGTTCGCCAAGATGATCGGCTGGGTGCCCATCGCCGCCCTGGCCGGCATCCTGATGGTGGTCGCCTACCGGATGTTCGACTGGCACAGCTTCGCCCTGCTCAAACAGCGCACCACGATGCTCGACTTCTTCGTGATCCTGGCGGTGGTGGTGGTCGCGGTGGCCTTCAACCTCATCGCCGCCGCCGCCGCCGGCATCGGCTTCGCCGTGGTGCTCTTCCTGCGCGAGCAGGTGCGCAGCTCCGTGGTGCGGCGCCGTCGCCATGGGGATCGGGTCTCCTCCAAGCGGGTCCGCCTGCTGGAAGAGAAAGAGATCCTCGCCGCCAACGGCACGGTGAGCACCATCGTCGAGTTGCAGGGCAACCTCTTCTTCGGCACCACGGACCAACTGTTCACCAGCCTTGAGGCCGACATCAAATCCTGTCGTTTCCTGATCCTCGACATGCGCCATGTGCAGTCGGTGGATTTCACCGGCATCCACATGCTCACCCAGATCGGCGCCATGCTCAAGGAGCGGGATGCCTATCTGATGTTCAGCGAACTGCCCACCTCGCTGCCCACCGGGCTGGACCTGAGCACCTACTTCGAGCAGACCGGATTGCTCTCCCATGGGGACAACATCAAGCTCTACCCGGATCTGGACGCGGCCATGGAGTGGGTGGAAGATTTTCTCATCGAGGAGAACCGCAAGCTCAAGGCCGGCGAAACCCGCATGTTGAATCTGAACGATATCCCTCTGTTGCGCGGCCTGCTTGACGAGGAGAGCCTGGCGATCCTCTCCTCGTCCACCGAAGAGCGCACCTATGGCGCCGGGGAAATGGTGTTCAGCCGCGGCGACGAGGGGGATGAGATCTTCCTGATCCGGCGCGGACAGGTGCGCATGATGCTGCCGTTTCCGAGTGGCAAGAGTCTCACCCTGGCGGTGTTCGGTCGTGGACACTTCTTCGGCGACATGGCATTTCTGGATCGGGGGCACCGCTCCACGGACGCGGTGGTGGATGTTCCATCCGAGCTGTATATCATCTCACGCAAGCGTTTCGAGGAGGTGGCCAAGAGCCATCCGGTGTTGGGACACCACTTCTTCAGCCGTCTGGCACGGGCGTTGTCGCACCGGTTGCGTTACGCCAATACCGAGTTGATGGCGTTGAAGGATGGGTGACGGGTCGTGCGGGTGAGACATCCCTTCGCCTGGATCCGGAGAACCGCCGGGGCTCCCCGGATCCAGGCAGGCGCCTGAATTGGGCTCGGGTGAGAAGGGATCAGCTCAGAACGAGCCGTTGAGAAACGGATTGACCCGCCGCTCCCGCCCCAGGGTGGTGGAGGGGCCGTGACCGGGGTGACACTTGAGGCCGTCGTCGAGGGGCAGCAGCCGGTTGTGGAGGGAGTCCATCAACGTGTCGTAATCGCCGCCGGGCAGATCGGTGCGACCGATGGAGCCGGCAAAGAGGGTATCCCCGACGATCAGCTCCGTGCCGCAGCGGAAACAGACCCCGCCGGGGGTATGTCCCGGCGTATGGATCACCTCCAGGGAGAGTCCGGCGATGGTTAGGGTATCGCCATCGGAGAAGGTGCCATCCACGGTCGGCACCGGTCCGAAGGGCAGGCCCCAGGTGGCCGCATGTCGGGCCGCCCCCTCGACCAGCGGACGATCCTTGTCATGGATCCAGAACGCGGCGCCGGTGAGTTGTTTGAGTTCCGCCACCCCGCCGATGTGGTCGAAATGGCCATGGGTGGCGAGGATATGGGTGATTTTGAGCTTCAAGGCCTGGGCGCGGGCCAGGATGCGTTTGGCATCCCCGCCCGGATCCACCACCAGGGCCTCGCCTCGGGTCGGATCGCCGAGGATCTGACAGTTGACCTGAAGCGGACCGGTTTCCAGGATCTCATGCACGCATGTCATTCATCGGACTCCCTGTTGGACAGCAATCCCGCCATGGCCTGGCTCATCCCTTCGCGCATCATGATCCGATAGCCCTTGTCGAGCAGTTCGGACTCCAGGGCGATCATGGCTTCCATGGCCAATTCATAGGCATTGTAAGGGGTCTGACGCAACGTACCCGACGAACCGGAACGTCCCCATTCACGCATGACATGCCAGCGACCCAAAAGATCGCGCTGGATCTGGAGCGAATAGAAGAGCACCACGCCGGTGATCGGATTGGGTCGTTGCAGATAGACTTTCATGAAACGTCGCGAAACCCCATCATGCCGGAGAGACTCAAGCGCGCGGCTTGGCGGACCGGCGGTTGATTTTTTCATCAGGTTACCCTATTTTACCCAAGATGTCTCGTAAGAGAGTTCCCGGGTTGGGGGTTGAGGCGATTCTCCCCCCATCCTGACCTCTTTTTTATGAACGGATCCCCTGGACCGCGCGCGCATGACGATGTGGATCATCTCCCGACCTCTGGTCAACAAGATTTTCGCCCATGCCCAGCGCGTGCTGCCCCGAGAGTGCGTGGGTGTGCTCTCCGGCCAGGGACGGGAGGCGACGGATTGGCATCCGTTGACCAACATCGCCCAGGATGCGCGACAGTTCCTGGCGGATCCCGAGGAGCAGATCCGTCTGTTCCGGAGCTTGCGCGAGCAGGGCCGGGAGGTGGTGGCCATCTACCACAGCCATCCCCACGGCCCGGCGGAACCCTCGTCGCTGGATCGGGAGTTGGCCACCTATCCGGATGCCCTGCTGCTGATCGTCGGCATGCAGACCGACGGACGGTTGGAGATCAACGGCTTTTTAGACCGTGATGGTCGCATGGAACCTCAGGAGTTGACGATCCGCGACTAGCTTTCGGATCGCGGAATGACGCTGCAAATCCCCCCTCCCGGCAATCGCGGGAGCACGCCTTGCCCGCGTGGCGGAACAGGTAGACGCATCGGACTTAAAATCCGCTGGCCGCAAGGCCGTCCCGGTTCGATTCCGGGCACGGGCACCATCAGAGAGTTCAAAGACGTTCGCAGAAGTCCAAAAACCCCGCAAGAATCAAGGCTTGCGGGGTTTTTTGCGTCCGGGAAGGTTCGAGGAAATTCGTTGACAGCCGCGCAGATTGGGGGCACTTTTGGGGGCAGTTTTTACCATCGAAAATCAGGTGCTCCCAGATGCCCCTTTCAGATACCGCCATCAAGCAAAGCAAGCCCCAGGACATGACGTTTCGCCTTTACGATACCGCTGGTCTGTACCTGGAAGTTGCCCCCAGAGGGGGAAAATGGTGGCGTCTGAAGTATCGGGTCTCTGGACGGTTTCCGCCGGGGACCGTGCCACCCCTCAAACTTTTGTGAGCGCGAAATTCAGGATTTTGTCAAAGGGGTCACCGCGCCGGGGATAACCCTCGATCAAACCGAGAGTCAACTTCCCCGCGCCGGGTGGGTACTGAACACCCATCCCATGAGGGCGAAACACAGTGGCGAGACAATGACCATCAATCTGGCTGGTAGTCAATCCATCGGACGCGGCGGGGATCTGGCCTCACAAGGGGGTCACTCTGGCTGATATCCTTTGTCGGCCAAGAATGAGATCCCCGCGCCGGCGGCGGGGCGGGAAGGCGTCAAGTGCCTTTTTTATGGGAAATGCAAACTTGATGATCTGGATCCCACCAAAGCACGCGGAACACATTTCGATCTCGAATTCCAACCAGTCTTTGACGACCGGTCAAGGCAAAGGAAAACACCTCATCCACATCATCAAGACGCAGTTCATTCAAACGCTGTTTGGCCGCATGGGAAAGCGAATCGATCTGGATGGCGTGATGACGATTCCCAGCGATTTCATACCAGAACATCGTTTCCAACTCTTTCAGTTTTGGCAACACATGCAACAGAGGATGAAGCCCTTCAATGGGTGCGTCCCATCCAAAGGGGCCATCCATGTCCATGCTCTTGAATTGCCAAGTCGGGTTGCCTGCCTGATCTGAACAAACCCCGCACGCCGAACGCACGGCCTTGCGGGAAGGTTGGGGTTCCTGGCTGACCCTTGGCCGTTTGGAGGTCACAGCCTGACTTCCGCTTCTGGCGGGAGGCTTCCATAATACTCCGACAAGGCGGCATGGGTGATTTCTTTCTCCCCACGTTCGGTATCCGGCAAGTCGGCGCGAGCATCGCGCCAGGGTCGCTCCATGTGCGTCAAATCGCTCAAATACTGTGAGCTTTTGCTTCCGTAGTACCCCAGCACGGCATCAATGGTTTCTTTCTCGGATGCTGTCAAATTCGCAGACATCCCTTCCGGAATGCGCGTCACCAGGAATTGCCCACGATGCACATTGAACAAGGCCGGGACAACCGGTCCATTGATCCACGCCTGGATTGCCTCATCAAACAAAGGCTTCTCATCCCAGACCAAAGCCCACGCCTGGGAGTAGTACACCAGCTTTTGCAGCTTCATGGCGCTGACCGGGCCGATTCTTTCCAGAATATAGGCGGCAACGTCAAAGACCGTGGCCATGGGGTTTCTCCTCGCAACATTCGCTTGCCCGATTCCAAACAACACGATGATGCATTGGTTCGTGTATGTGAAGCTATTGTATACGATCAAGGGAAACACCGTCCAATGAAATCCAAAGATGTTCAAAGGATCCCAGAATCTATCATCCCTTGACCCCGGCCACGGTCTGATCCACCACTCTGTCAGGCGGCATCAAAATTGAAAGTTGCCGTCCACAACGTGAACACCGCTTCGGAATTCATGCACCGTTGGTGCATCCGGATTGGCAACGCGCGGCCTATCTGAAAAATGTCCGCCAGCGTTGATGCTGGCGCGAGGAACATGCATACGGCTGCCAGGGAGGGCGGCCATTTTCAAGGGAGAGATCGGGGCGGGACGAGATCCCGATTTTGTGGGCCGGGGTTCCCCGGCATCGGTTGGGCATTCACCCTGGAGGGGGACAAAAGCGGAAATGTTGGGATTTTGACAATAGGGGCACCAAAATTTTTTGTGTGTAGAATCGTGTGTAGTTTGATGCATTCAAATTCAATAGCTTGCCGATCAATGTGAATCATGGCACGTCAAAGAGTTCCATGATTATCAAAAAGCCAGCAAAATTATACGTTTGCTGGCTTTTTTGTTTCCAAACGGATGCTGATTTGCAACTCCTTGGCAATCCGCCTCTTTCCCCAGCCCAGTCGGCTCAGCTTCAACTTCGCCTCTTCATCGTCTGACTGGAGCATCTGGGTTCTCCCCTGGTAAACGTTGCCAAGGATTGAAACTCAAAATTTCATCGCGGTCATCACCCCTCCTTCCCGGAAGAAAGGGGCCATTCTTCGTGTTGTCAGAGGATCCGTTTCTCCTGTCGCCTGCCACACCTACCCACCCGCCCACGCCAAGAGGGTTGGTGCGCCAATACGACATGCTTGATAAAAAAAATGAAATTAACCGCGCATTAACCCTCCATTCACACCCCGTTAACCCACCAATCTCTAACCTTCTCCGCATATCCAACTCCGCACTGGAGAGTAAACACGCCCATGCGCAACACCGGCTTCACCTTACCCGTCCAAAGCCTGTTCAATCGGTTGCCACCACTCCGATGGTGGCATCGGGTCACCCCCGACACCCTCAAGGCCGACCTGATCGCCGGCCTCACCGGGGCCATCGTCGTCCTGCCCCAGGGGGTCGCCTTCGCCGCCATCGCCGGCATGCCCCCGGTCTACGGCCTCTACGCCGGCATGGTCCCGGCGATCATCGCCGCCCTGTTCGGCTCCTCCTGGCATCTGGTCTCCGGTCCCACCACCGCGGCCTCTATCGTGCTCTTCTCCATGCTCTCGCCATTGGCCGAACCGGGGAGCGAACTCTACGTCCGCTTGGCCCTCACCCTCACCCTCATGGTCGGCATCACCCAACTGGCCCTGGGCTTCATGCGCCTGGGCGTGCTGGTCAACTTCATCTCCCACTCCGTGGTGATCGGCTTCACCTCCGGCGCGGCACTCCTGATCGCCACCAATCAACTCCAAAACTTCTTCGGCATCCCAATCCCGCCTGGCAGCAACGTGTTCCAGGCCGTGCACCATGTCGTCGGCCACCTGGACACGCTCCATCCCTGGGTTGCCGGAGTCGGCATGGCCACCCTGGCCACGGGCGTGCTCTGCCGACGCCTGATGCCAAAAATCCCCTACATGATCGTCGCCATGATCGGTGGCACCCTCGCGGCCTGGCTACTCGAAACCCTGCTTCCCATGCCCACCGGCATCTCCCATGTCGGCGCGCTCTCCGCACAACCGCCGCCCCTCTCCATGCCCGATCTCTCCCTCTCCACTCTGCGCACCCTGGCTCCGGGGGTCATCGCCGTCACCCTTCTCGCCCTGACCGAAGCCATCTCCATCGCCCGCGCCATGGCCCTGCGCTCCGGACAAACCCTCGATGCCGATCAGGAGTTCATCGGTCAAGGTCTCTCCAACCTGATCGGCAGCTTCTTCTCGGCCTATGTCGCCACCGGCTCCTTCAACCGCAGCGGCCTGAATTACGATGCCGGTGCCCAAACACCGCTGTCGGCAACCTTCTCCGGCGTGATTCTCATCGGGCTGGTCTCCCTGATCGCTCCCCTGGCCCAATATCTCCCGAATGCCGCCATGGCCGGCCTGCTTTTTCTGGTCGCCTGGGGACTGATCGATTGGCATCACATCCACAAAACTCTCCAGGCCAGCCGCTCCGAGGCGCTCATCCTGATCACCACCTTCCTCGGCACCCTGTTCTTGAATCTGGAACTGGCCATCCTGCTCGGCGTCATGCTCTCCCTGGGGATCCATCTGGCGCGCACCTCCCATCCGCGCATCTCCTTTCGCATTCCCGATCCCCAACACCCCAGACGCCGCTTCATCTCCGCCACCCAAGGCACCCCCTGCCCACGCATCCAGATCGCACGGGTGGATGGCTCACTCTTCTTCGCGGCCATCGGTTCCGTTCAAAAGCAACTCGAACAGCACGCGCCACCGCACATCCATCTCATCCTGGTGGCCTCGGGGATCAACTTCATCGACCTCACCGGCGCGGAGTTCCTGGCCCAGGAGGCCATCAAACGTCGTCAAGCCGGAGGCAGCCTCTCCATCGTGCGACTCAAGGAGGTGCCGCGCGCCACCCTGGCACGGGGCGGATTCCTGGACAAGATCGGTACGGAAAATCTCCATAACGCCAAGCTGGATGCGATCCGGACCATTTTCGCGCGCATGGATCCCGCCGGCTGTGTCGCCTGCCCCTGGAGCGTCTTCAACGAGTGCGAAACGATCAAGGAGGCACCCCCATCCGCCGCGCGGATTCTTCCCCTCTCCTCGCCCCTGGCGGCATGACCCCACACACCCCCAGCCACAAAGGTCTGCCGATCATGACCACCCGACCTGAACGGATCATCGCCATCGTCGAACCCTTGCCCGCCAGCGAGGCCATGGCACGACGCGTGCTGGGCCAGTTGCGCGAAACCGCGGTCCGCGAACTGCTGTGGGTGACGCTCACCGGCCCGATCGGACTGGAGTTCGATTGCGCCCACCTGCCCCTGACCACCCCATCCGAATGGCTCCACCAGACCCAGATGGATCTCGAATCACGCTGGCATGCCCTGGCGCGACGCCTCGACATGCCGCGCTGGCGCTTTCTTCTGGTGCCGGGCGCGGCCAATCCCGCCCTCGCCGAACTCTCCGCGACCTGGAGCGCGGATCGGATCATCCTCTCCCAGGCGGATTGGCCCGCCATATCCGGTGAGGATGGACCCGCCTGGCTGTTCCCGCCCCGCCCACTCACCGGAAGAGCCCATCTGCTCCCGGATCCACCCGGACCGCTCGCCCGCACCCTGGCCGCTCTGCGCGGACGTGTGTGGGGCCATCGCGCTGACCTGAACTCCGAATCCGACGCCCACACCCCTCCGCGAACCAATTTTCTGCGTTAAGTCGATTTTAACGTCGCCTTAACGCTCAGTTAACCTGAATTTTGCCAGACTCCCGCACGAGCTGAATGCCAACCCGGAATCCGCGAACCTTACGCGGCGACCGGGCCATCTCTCTTTGCCGACTTCTTAACTCGGGAGCGCATCATGTCCACTGACGACCAGAAATCCATGCATGTCCGCCATGTTCTGCTCTGGGGACTCCTCTCCATCGGCCTGTATGGCCTGCTGTGGGGGTTCGAGATGGAGATCCTGACCGTTTCGGCCCAAGGCCGCTGGCTCTTCATCGTCCCGGTCGGCATCGCCTTCCTCTTCTCCTTCGTCCATGGCCACTGCACCGCCGCATTCTGGGACAGCCTCGGTATCCAGGCCAAAAAGTGATCGCGTCGCTACTCGAAGCAATCGTTTAACAGGAACGAAACTCATGGAATCGCTCAATTTTATCCAAATCGATTGGGTCAACGCCCTTTATCTCTTCATCGTCGGCTTCGTCGGCGGACTGGTGAGCGGTTTCATCGGCTCGGGTGGGGCCTTCGTGCTCACACCGGCCATGATGAGTTTGGGGGTTCCCGGCATCGTGGCCGTGGCCAGCAACATGTGTCACAAATTCCCCAAGGCCCTGGTCGGCGCCCTCAAACGGGCCCGCTATGGACAGGTGGATCTCAAGATGGGCTTGATCATGGGACTCTCCGCCGAGGCCGGCGTCCTCACCGGGGCCCACTTCCAGGAACTGATCAAACAACGGTTCGGCGACATCGGCTCGAACCTCTACGTCTCCGTGGCCTTCGTGCTGGTGCTCGGCATCGTCGGCGGGTTCGTCATGCGCGATACCATCAAAACCCATCGCGCCGGCGTTGCCGAGGAGGAGAAACCCGGACGTCTCGCCCTGTGGGTGCAAAGCGTCCACATTCCCGGCACGATGGTCTATTTCAAGAGCATCAACGCCTCCGTCTCGATCCTCTTTACCCTTCCGCTCGGGTTTGCCACCGGACTGCTCGCCGCCACCATCGCTGTGGGCGGCTTCATCGGCGTTCCGGCGCAGATCTATGTCCTGGGGCTCAACAGTCTCATGGCCTCGGCCACGGAGTTGGTGATCGCTTTTGTGATGGGATTGGGCGGCACCATCAAATTCGCCTGGAGCGGCTACGTGGACATCCGCCTGGCCATGATCATCCTGGCCGGATCCCTATTCGGCATCCAACTCGGCGCCATCGGCACCACCTACGTCAAACCCTTCATGATCAAGCTGGTCATGGGCGTGATCATGCTCACCGTCATGGTGAGCCGCGCCCTGGTGATCCCGGTCTATCTCTCCCAATTGGAGATCCTGCCGCCCATGGATCCAACCACCATGAGCCTGTTGAAGAACACCAGCTTCATGATCATGATCCTGGCCCTGGCCCTGGGTGCCGGCATCATCGTCACCGCGCTGATCCGTGGCAGGCGCGCCGCGAATCTGGCGTCGCACCAGGAACCCATGGCGGTCGCCATGAAGCCCACCGCGTGACCCAGACCGACCGGAGGTTCCAGATGGAGGCATCCCCACGCATCCTGGTGGTTCTCGATCCGACCGCCAACCCGGAACCCCTGATCCGGACCGCCTTGAAAATCGGCAGCCGACATGCCCGTGCCGAACTGATTCTCGTCTCTCTTCTGGACCCTCTGCGCGCGTCACGGCAGACACATGCCACCCTGAACGGGCTCCAAACGGAGTTGGACGATCATGCACGCGCCGCCTTGATATCCAAGCTCGATGCGTTGGGATGCGACTGGCCGAATACCGATGTCGTCACCGCCTATCCGCCCCAAGAGGTGACACCCCTGGCCTGGGCCTGGGAGGCCACGCTGATCCTGGCGGACTCGGCCAGCGCCCGTGAGGTACGCCAAGGGTGGTTCCCCTGGCTGCACGCCCCCACCCCCCTGCCCTGTCCGCTGCTGATCGTGGAGAGCGCGATCACCCCCCCTGTCCTGCCCTGGCGTGGCTGGTTCCAACGACTGCGCCTTGGTTGGCCGTCTCGGAATGTGGCACCGATTTCCCATCCCCATACCAGCCGTTGAGGTGTGCGGGCGGCGCCAAGAGGAAGCCGCACCACCCCAAGCGTAGGCACGCAATCACGCCCGCTCATTCCCATCCAGATCACGAATCAACGCGTCACGGGTCGATCCCGATTGATCACGCAAAGCGGACCTGCTGGAACGTGAAACGGTCTTGCAAAGCTGCCCCCGGAAGCAAAAAAAGCCTGGTGGAACGTATCCACCAGGCTTTTTTCTCCTTTCCCCAAACGGGAGACGACTGACCGCCACCAGGACGGGCAGATCGTAACCTCCCGCTGGGAAAAGCTCTAAAGAGACGGATCAATGCAACTGGGACTGTTTCCCGAGTTGCGTCACCGCCTCCTGAACCATGCGATTGGCATCCTTGGCATTGATCGATTTGGCGATCAGCTTCTCCGCGGCCAGCATCGACAGCTCCACGGCGGCGTCGCGCACCTCCTCCATGGCCTTCTGCTTGGCCTGCTCGATCTCCAGCAAGGCGGCGTTCTTCTTCTTGGCAAGCTCCTTGTTGAGCTCTTCCAACGCCTGCTCGCGATAGCGATTGGCCTCCTGACGCGCCTCGTCCAGGGACTGGGCGGCGACCTGACGGGCTGCCACCAACTGACCCTGATAGTTCATCAACAACCGCTCCCCCTCCTTGCGAGAGGCTTCCGCCTTCTGCAAGTCATCGGCGATGCGACTGGCGCGGCTGTCCAGAATGGTGACGATCGGCGGCAGCACGTACTTCTTGATCAAAAACATCAGCAAGAAGAACGAGATCACGGTCCAGAAGATCTGGGACTCGAAGACACTGGGCTCAAATTGTGGCAAGCCCGACGACGCGGCGGCGCCCCCCGCCGAGGCATGCGCGGAGGCAATCA
>JADGAY010000211.1 GCA_015231775.1 Magnetococcales bacterium
CGGTTTTAGGCAACGACGCGGGGCACATGAGACTGCGGCAGACAGTCGCCTCCGGCAGCCAATTCTTTGGGCCATGTTTGTGTGATCGTTTCGCCAAAGGCGCGAAACGATCACATACCCAAGGCTGGCGCGACATTTTTTTCACGAAAGGACGTGAAAAAAATGTTTTTTGAAAGACGCGCCTGAAAGACAAAGATAAAACCTCGGAGGCTCTGCCTCCGAACCTCCGCTGGGGATCTTCGTCCCCCGGTCCCCCGCGACCGTTTTTTTTACATTATCCCAACCTCAGAAACGATCCGTTACCCGTACCTCATCCAGATCCAATTGCCCCCCACGCGGTTTGGCCGGGCCGAGAGACTTGCCCACGGTCATAACCATGGTGACGATGTGATCCGGCGGCAGGCGGATGAAACGCCCCACCGCCTCGAAATCAAATCCGGTCATGGGACAGGAGTCATACCCCATCCCCTGGGCGGCCAACATCAACGTCTGAGCCGCGATGCCGCACGAACGGATCGCCTCATTGTGCTGCAAGGCGTCGTTGCCCGAGTAGTAACCGCGAATCATCTGCACCAGGGTCTTTTGGGTCTCCGGCGGGGTGGTGCGCCAGTAACGCTCCGGTTGCTTGTCCCAGGCCTTCAGATCGGCACACAGAACCACCAACAGCGAGGCGTCGGTGATCTGCGCCTGATTCCAGGCCACGGCGCGGATCTGCTCACGCAACGATCGGGAACGCACCACCACGAAACGCCAGTTCTGAATGTTGAAGGCCGTGGGGGAGAGGATGGTCAGACGCAGCAGTTGCTCCTCCTCCTCGCGACTCATGACGTGGTCGGGATCGAAACGTTTGACCGCGCGACGGTTCTCAATGGCGGCGAGTACATCCATCTTGCATGATTCCTTCACAAAGAAAGTAACGGTTGGGATCGAATCCCTTCAAGAAATGGCCCGACATCCCTCTTTCGGGTCGCCTGACCTGGTGACCGATTATCCCGGTCGGTCGGGAACAGCGTTCATGTTACCACATGCGGGACAACAAGCCATCCCGATCGAGATAATGGTGTTTGAGCACGGACAGGATATGGAGCGAGGCGAGCGAGGCCAGGACGAGCGCGGTGCCGAAATGGGCGGCGGCCAAGGCGGTGCCGCGGGCCTTGTCGGCATCGAGGAGGGCCGGGAGTTCGAGACCGAACACACGCACCGCCTGTCCATCCGCGGTGGAGGCCAGATAGCCGGTGACCGGAATGACCAGCATGAGCAGGTAGAGTCCCCGTTCGATCCGCACCGTATCCGGTCTTTCCCACGCGGGCATGGCCGCGTGGAAGGGTGGCAGGGGGTGACGCAGACGCCAACTCAGACGGATGACCGCCAGGACAAAGGCGAGCACGCCCAGGGAACGGTGCCAGTGGAAGGCGAGCGGGGAGGCCGGATCGTCGGGCTTGAGATGGGCGGCGTAGTATCCGAGTGCGAGCATGCCGATCAACAGGAACGCCATGGTCCAGTGCAGCAGACGCGCGACCGGATCGAATCGGGGAGGAGAGGGCCCGTTCATGAACAGGGCTGCCGGGGCGCAAGCAGGGTGAAGAGCGCCACGGGCTGCTGTTCGATGGCGCCCTCGAAGCGGCTGGCGCGGCTTTCGAGCCGTTGGAAGTGGCCGGAGAAGAGTTGATCGATGGTGGCGTCGTCAAACCGGTACGGACCGCCCTCCATGGCGGTTTCCAGAACGTGAAAGGTCTTGAGGAGCAACAGCCCGCCAGGGGCGAGCAGTCGATGGAGTGTCGCCACATAGTCGGCGCGCCGTTCCGGCGGCAGAACATGAAAGCAGCCGCGATCGAAGATCCAGTCGAACGGACCGTTCAAGGTGGTGTTGAGGATGTCGTCGATGACCCAGGTGACCTCGACTCCCGCGTCATGGGCGTAGTGCCGGGCCGAATCCAACGCGGTTTGGGAGAGGTCGGAACCGGTGACCTGGAATCCCTGCCGGGCCAACCAGACCGCCTGGGTGCCGGGTCCGGTGCCCAGATCCAGGAAATGACCCTTGCGGATGGCGCGGGTGGAGAGGGTGGCCAACAGGTCGCCATCCGGTTCCACGGTGTACCAGGGGAGCTTTTCGATCGGATCGCGTTGGTAGCGGCTCTCCCAATCGGGGAACTCGCCGATCTGGCGGGGGGGCGTGTTCATGGCAGTCAGATCTCCATGGTCTGCATGTGGCGGATCAGATCCAGGACACGATGGGCGTAGGCCCATTCGTTGTTGTACCAGCTCAACACCTTGACCGTTGTGTCGATGACCCGCGTGGAGAGACCGTCCACCACGCCGGAACGGGACTCCTCACGGTAGTCCGAGGAGACCAGGGGGAGATCGGAGAAGCCCATGTAACGGGTTTGGGCGGCTTGCAGGATCTCGTTGAGGGCATCGGTGGTGGTGCTTTTTTCCACCTCCACAACCATGTCCACCAGGGAGACGTTGGCCACCGGCACACGCACCGACATGCCGTCGAAACGGCCCGACAACTCCGGGATCACCAGTCCGATGGCCGCGGCGGCGCCGGTGGTGGTGGGGATGATCGAGGTGGCGGCGGAACGGGCGCGACGCAGATCGTTGTGCGGGGCGTCGAGCAGACGCTGGTCGGCGGTGTAGGAGTGGATGGTGGTCAACAGGCCCCGGCGGATGCCGAAATGGTCGAGGATCAGCCGCGCCGGATGGGCCAGACAGTTGGTGGTGCAGGAGGCGTTGGAGACCACCCGGTCCCGATCCGGATCGTATTCGTCTTCGTTGATCCCCATGACCACGGTCTTGACCTCGCCCTTGGCAGGCGCGGAGATGATCACGCGTCGGGCGCCGCCGAGCAGATGGGAGGAGGCGTCCGCCAGGTTGGCGAAGCGACCGGTGGATTCGATCACCACATCCACCCCGTACCGATGCCAGGGGATGGCGGCGGGCTGGGGCTCGGAGAGAAATTGACAGGTGTGATGGTCCAGGGTCAACGTGGACCCGTGCAGGGAACAGGCCCCCTTCCACGGGCCGATGTAGGAGTCGAAGCGGAACAGATGGGCGAGAATCTCCGGGGTGGAGAGATCGTTGATCGCCACGACCTGGAGATCCTGGAACGCGGGATCGCTCAAAGAAGCGCGAAAGATGGCACGGCCTATGCGACCGAAACCGTTGATGCCAATGCGTATGGTCATGACGGAACCTTGCGGGAGGGTGGCCGGTGAGGCCAGTGTGGGTTTGCACCACGCGCCAAACCATTATCTTGCCAGAAGCTGGCCCCTTTTTTCAAGATCTGTTGGCAAATCCTTGACGTGATCGGCAGGTCTGGTCCGACGGCGGGCCCTTTGTTGACCGCGCGAGGGCGATTTCCGGGTGCGGATCGGACCCGATCACCCGCCGTGGATGACATTCTGTTACGGATTTTCACTTTCAACTGGCCAGACGTTGGTTTATCCTCCCCTTGAAGGAGCGATTATCGTTTCCTTGAAGGTTTCATCCACCCTGACGCAATCAAGAAGCGAACCATGGAAGAGTTTCAGCGCATCAAGAGGCTGCCACCGTATGTCTTCGCGGTGGTCAACGACCTCAAATACGCCGCCCGGCAACGGGGTGAGGACATCATCGATTTCGGCATGGGCAATCCGGATCAACCCACGCCCAAGCACATCGTCGATCGGCTCTGCGAGGCCGCCCAGGAGGGACGCAATCACCGCTATTCGGTCTCCAAGGGGATCCACGGGCTGCGCAAGGCGATCTGCGGCTATTACCAGCGCCGCTTCGACGTGGAACTCGATCCCAACACCGAGGCCATCGTCACCATCGGCTCCAAGGAGGGGATCTCCCACCTGGCCCTGGCCATGACCAATCCGGGGGATACGGTGCTGGTGCCCAATCCCACCTACCCGATCCACGTCTACGCCTTCGTGCTGGCCGGCGCGGATATCCGTCATGTACCGCTGGTGCCCAATACCGACTTTTTCGAGGCGCTCACCCAGGCGATCCGCAACACCTGGCCCAAGCCCAAAACCCTGGTGATCAACTTTCCGTCCAATCCCACCGCGCAGGTGGTTGACTTGGATTTTTACTACAAGATCAACGAATTCGCCCGGGAGCACGATCTGTTCGTGATCTCGGATATCGCCTACGCCGACATCTGCTTCGACGGCTACAAGGCCCCGAGCATGTTGCAGGTTCCGGGGGCCAAGGAGCGGTGCATCGAGTTCCACTCCCTTTCAAAAACCTACAGCATGCCAGGTTGGCGCGTGGGTTTCGGCGTCGGGTGTCAACGTTTGGTGCATGCCCTGACGCGCATCAAGTCCTATCTGGATTACGGCATGTTCCAGCCGATCCAGATCGCCGCTTCCGTGGCCCTGAACGGTCCCCAGGAGTGTGTCGCCGAGCACTGCGCAACCTACCAGTTCCGCCGCGACGTGCTCATCGAGGGGTTGGATCGCGCCGGCTGGAAGGTGGAAAAGCCCAAGGCGTCGAT
>JADGAY010000027.1 GCA_015231775.1 Magnetococcales bacterium
CGATTTTCACGTTTTTTGTGAAAATCGTTTGCGCGCAGCTTTGGTCGTGACGGGTATTTTGCGGTTTTGCAAAATACCCGTCACGACCCTTGCCAAAACAGGCCGCCGGAGGCGGCGGATTTTCTAAAGTACACTCAATCCCATCTTGGAAAAGCCGCCATGCCCATGCTCCGTACCCCCCATCTCCTGGCGACCTTTTTCGGTTCGGGTCTGCTTCCCAAGGCCCCTGGCACCTGGGGCACCCTGGCCACGGTGCCGTTGGCTTATCTGAGCCAGCAGGCCGGTCCGGTCTGGGGCTGGACGATTCTGCTGGTGGTGTGCGTGGTGGGGGTGTGGAGTGCCGGGGTGGTGTGTCGGGAGACGGGTCGGGAGGATCCGTCGGAGGTGGTGATCGACGAGGTGGCGGGATTCTTGCTTACGATGATCGATGCCCCACATGGCGCCATGGGAATGGTGATCGGATTTGTGCTGTTCCGGTTGTTCGACATCTTCAAGCCGTGGCCGGTGAACGCGCTGGAGCGGCTGCCGGGTGGATGGGGGGTGATGGCGGATGATTTGGCCGCCGGGGCGTATGCCGCCTTGGGCATGGTTGGACTGGTGTGGATGGGTTGGTTATGAAGTGTTTGCTGGTCATGCCACGCTGGAGCGAACAGGGGGCGCTGTTGCCGCCCTCCGGACGCCCCTACCTTGATCTGGCCCTCGAGTGTCTGGGAATTACGTCCGTGGCGCTCCTGGAACTCGATGGCGATGGCCCGTTCGATCCCACCAAGATCCCGGAGGAGTATCCCCTGATCCTGATCCAGGGGGATGGCCAGGGCGGTCGCCTGCGCCGTTCCCTGGTGTCGAGTCTCGGGCTGTCGCTTGGGCTGGATGGGGATGATTCCGATCAGCTCAAGGTGTTCGGCGCCCGCGCCCTGACCGATGAGTCGGGACGCCCGGAAGGGTTCATCCTGCAACGCCGGGGCCGCATGGTGGCCTATTGCGAACGTTCGATCTGGGCGGCGCGTCGCTCGCTGGTGAAGATCCTGCGCGGCCTGATCGGGGATGGGAACGGAGGCCGGCGCAAACGGTCGGTTGCCTGCTGGATGGTGGAGGGGGCGGGAGAACCGCTGGATATGGGCACGGAGATCGGATCGTCGCTGCATGCCGCCTGTCGGGTGCGTGATCTGCCGAATGGGGATGCGGGCCTGTTGATTCCCGCCACCCTTGGCGAGGCGTATCAGAGCCGCCTCGCGGAGCAACTGGGCAATCGCATCTATGCTACCTCCCCGAAACCCCTGGAAGAGGTGGTGGCGGCACGCCTGCTGGAGGCGGGTGTCACGGTGGCGGTGGCGGAGTCCTGCACCGCCGGTCTGGTGGCAGCGCGGCTGTCGGCCCTGCCCGGCTCCTCCGCCTATCTGAACGCCGGTTGGGTCACCTATGCCAACGAGGCCAAGATGCGCGATCTGGGGGTGCACACGGATCTGTTGGCCAGTCGCGGGGCGGTGAGTCGCGAGGTGGCCCTGGCGATGTCGGCGGGGGCGTTGCGGCTCTCCGAGGCCGATCTGGCCGTGGCCGTGACCGGTATCGCCGGTCCGGAGGGAGGGAGCGCGGAGAAACCGGTCGGCACGGTCCATCTGGCGGTGCGCAGCCGTCAGGGCATGTTGTTGGAACATCGGGGATTTTACGTCGGCAGTCGCGAACAGGTGCGTTGGCGGGCGAGTCAGACCGCCCTGCATCTGCTGCGTCGGGTGATGGCGGGTTGAAAAGAGGGAAGGAGAGATACGGCATGGAGCGTCCCGAGATGAGCGGTTTGCGCCTGGGGGTGGCGGCGTTGGCCGCGTGGGTCTGGATCGCGGGGGTGGCGCCGCTCTATGCCGCCGATCCCCCGGAGGATCTGCCTCGGCGCCGGTATGCGCTCAAGGATCGCAAGGATGAGGTGATCGGCGGCACCTATTTCCGCCATCGCGCCACGGCCCACGATACCATGATCATCCTGGCGCGGGATAATCACATGGGTTTCAACGAGATCATGCTGGCCAATCCGGATCAGGATCCCTGGAGTCCGCGGGTGGGGAGCAAGATCCGCATGGATTTCCGCAAGGTGCTGCCGGGATTGAACAATCCCGCCAAGATCGTGGTCAACCTCCCGGAGATGCGGATCTATCATTTTCGGGGCGATCGCATCGAAACCTATCCGATCGGCGTGGGTCAGGAGGGGATGATGACGCCGCGGGTCCGTACCGCGGTGACCAGCAAGATGGCCGATCCGGTCTGGCGTCCCCCGGCCTCGATCCGCAAGGAGGATCCCTCCCTCCCGGAGGCGATCTATCCCGGGCCACGCAACCCCTTGGGCACCCATGCGATCTATCTGAGCCTGCCGGCCTATCTGATGCATGGCACCAACCGTCCGTTGGGGGTGGGACGACGGGTGAGCCACGGTTGCATCCGGCTCTATCCGGAAGATATCATTGAGTTTTTCCCGAATGTAAATGCGGGCGACAGCGTGGCGATCGTCAACGAACCGGCCAAGGCCGGCTGGCGTGATGGGGAGCTTTATCTGGAGATCCATCCGATCCTGGCCGACCTGAAACACGAGGGAAGTCTGCGGGTGATGATGGAAAAGGCGGTCAAGCAGGCGTTGACACGGCGTCCGGATCTGCGCGCGGTGGTGGATTGGCGGCTTGCCGAGCGCATGGCGGACAATCCGGATGGCCAGTCGCGCCGCATCGCGGTGGCGGAGGGGTCCAATCCGGCGGCCCGGGATAAATATCTCACCGTGCCCGAGATCCCGGACGAGCAGACCATCCCCGAGGGTGGCCTGAAACTCCCCGACCTGGAACGGCTCGACCGGGAGGATGGCAATCCGGCGGCGATCCGCATCGATCAACCGGTGCCCAAGACGCACATGGAGCGCAAGGGAGCCAAACCCAACTCCGGCAGCGTTTGGCCTCCCGCCGGTGATGACTCAGGCGCCGAGCCGATGCCGGCCATCGCGCCCGAACCGCCTCCGGCCTCCATCGCCGATCCGGCCTTCGAGCCGCAGTTGGAGTCCGAGCCGGAGGAGTTGCCCCTCGAGTCTGCCTCCGATCCAGCGGACGCTCCCGGACAGGGGGCGGTTCCACCCGATTATGTGCCGCCGCCACAATGACGCATCCAGGCGCCGCTGGATCCCCGGATCCCGCGGCGCCTGATGGCCGAGAACGACTCCGAAATCTCTCCTTGAGAGCAGCCGATGGTCCGGGATTTCTCCTTCAAGCGCAAGATCGCGCTGTATTTTCTGCTGATCCTGGCGGCATTTCTCGTCACGGTCGCCCAATCCTACCTCCATTACGACACCAATCAATCCTCCTGGCAACGCGATCACCTGACCCGCCGCATCAGCGAATTGATGCACGGCATCGAAAACGACATCGATCATGCCCATGCCGAGGTGGAGTATTTTCTGCGCATCAAGGATCCTCGGGTCGCGGACCGGGTGGAGGAGCTGATGCGGGATGCGCTGCCACGTTTGAAGGAGTTGGACCGGTTGCGCGTCATTCCGGAGGACAACAGCCGGGAGCGGGTGATGGCCTGGCTGGAGAGTCAACTGGATCTGTTCGCCGCGATCCGCAAGCGGATTGAGACCATCGGACTGGACCCGAGTTCCGGCGAGCATGGACGCATCCGCGAGGAGATCCACGAGGTCGAGCAAATGTTGACCGGGCATGAAGAGTATCCACTGCTCGCCTCGATGCTGCAACTGCGGCGGCATGAGAAGGATTTCATGGATCGCAAGCAGACCGTTTATCTGGAGCGGTTTCATGCCGAGGTGGATCGGTTCTACACCTTGGTGAATGAATCCGGGGACTCTTTAAGCTCCTCGGAGAAGATGCAGGTTCGCGTGTTGACGGTGAGCTATGTGCAGGGGTTCTACACGATCGTCAGCGAAGTGTTGGCCCTGGCGCAGCAGATCGACAAGTTCCGCCTCGGCGTCGAGGAGACCCGCAAGGCCCTCGATGATCTGATGGACTCCCTCGAGACCATCTACCAGAGTCACGATTTCCAGCAGACCGAACTGGTGACCACCCAGTTCTGGCGTTCCCAGCTCACGGTGTTGGCGATCCTTCTGACCATCGGACTGCTGATGGCCGGCATGCTGCTGGATTTGATGGGCGCGGTGAACGCATTGAGCGCCACGGCCCGACGGGTGGCACTGGGGGAGGATCAGACCATCGAAGTGGATCGCCGCGATGAGATCGGGACTCTGGCGCGCTCCCTCAAGACCATGCAGGAGAGCCTGACGACCCGGAATCAGATTCTGGAGTCCACGGTTCGGGAGTTGCAGGTCAGCGAGCAGAGCAATCGGCGCGCTCTTGATCTGCGTACCGCCATTGCGACGATTCTGCAGCTGCCGTTGCAGGCCCTGACCCTGGAGGAGATTCTCGAACGGGCTTTGCGGGTGGTGCTGGCGGTTCCCTGGCTCAAGGTGGAGCAGCGCGGCGCGATCTTTTTATACAATCGGGCCACCGAGCGGTTGGACATGGCGGTCCATCACGACCTCGCGCCGCAACTGCTCACCACCTGCGCCTCCATCGAGATGGGCCATTGTTTGTGTGGTCGGGCGGCCAGCGAGCGCCGGGTGGTGAAGAGCAACCAGCTTGACCCGCGTCACGAGGTCCGTTTCGAGGGGATGCGCGAGCATGGCCACTACTGCCTGCCGATCCTCTCGGATCAGGATCTGTTGGGGGTGTTGAACGTCTATCTGCCCTCCGGCCACGCATTCGTGGACGAGGAGATCCATTTTCTCAACAGCATTGTCAACACCTTGTCCGGGGTGATCGCCCGCCATCACGCGGAGGAGAATCTCTCGTACCTGCTTGCCACCCTGGACGCCAAGGTGGTGGAGCGGACCCGGGAGTTGCGAGAGAAGATCGAGGAGTTGGAGACCACCCGCAGTGAGTTGATCGCCAGCGAGAAGCTCGCCTCACTTGGACGTCTGGTGGCCGGGATCGCCCATGAGGTGAACACCCCCATCGGCGTGGCCTACTCCGGCGCCACGCAGTTGCTGGACGAAAGCCGCGCCTTGACCCAGCTTCTGGAGCGGGACGAGGTGGAGATCGACACGCTTTTGGCCGGCATCGAGGCCATCGAGGGGGCGGCGCGTCTGGTGGAACGCAATCTGGCCCGCGCGGCGGAGTTGGTGCGGAGTTTCAAGCGCGCCTCCATCGACCACTCCTCGGAGGCGCTGCGCGACTATGTGGTGGGGGAGGTGGTGGGGGATGCGTTGATGAGCCTGCGCAACGCCTTCAAGCATTCGGCCATCGAGATCAAGGTGACCTGTCCCACCGGGTTGTGCGTGGCCGGGGTTCCTGGTTATCTCAACCAGATCCTCACCAACCTGTTGATGAACAGCCTGACCCACGGGTTCGCGCAGGGTACCCGACCCGGACGCATCGACATCACGTTGGCCCTGCGTGGCCATCTGTTGAGTCTCACCTATGGCGATGACGGGGTGGGCATGACCCCCGAGGTGCGGGAGAAGGCTTTTGAACCCTTTTTCACCACCAATCGTTCGGCGGGGGGGAGCGGTTTGGGCTTGTACATTTGTTATAATCTCGTCACCACCAAGTTGCGTGGCACGATCCAACTCGAGGGGCTGCCGGAGCGCGGGGTGCGGGTCACGGCCTCGTGGCCGGTGGAGGTGAGACGGGGAGCGTAAAGAGTGATTGTGAATCGCATGGATACCTTGGTCAGCCCCGTGTTTCATCGGTTTGATCGGGTGGCGCGGTTTTTTCACCGATTGTTCGCATTCATGCCGTGAATTCCATTTTCCACCATTGTCGTTTCCATATCGACGAGATCTTTGGATGCCGATTCAATTATGATTGTCAACAAAAAATAAGATTGACAGGATATGAATAATTTGTTACAAATGTGACACATTGTGACAAAATCTTCCTGTGAGTCCGTGCCCATGACCGCCGAAAAACGCACCTTGCAACTGTCGGCCAAAGGATCCACCGTGACCACGGATCAGGCCGCCCTGCCGCCCTGGCCGGTACTGGTGGTGGATGACGATGCGGACGTGATCGCGGTCACCCGGTTGAATCTGCGTCAGTTTCAATTCGCGGGGCGTGGGTTGGCGTTGCGCGCGGCCTCCTCGGCGCGGGAGGCGCGCACGCTGCTGGAGAACACCCCCGGCGGCTTTGCCCTGGCCCTGATCGACGTGGTGATGGAGAGCGATGACGCCGGACTCCTGCTGGTGCGCCACATTCGCGAGACCCTCGGGGATCGGAAGATTCGGTTGGTCATCCGCACCGGACAGCCGGGACTGGCCCCGGAACGCTACGTGATCGACCATTTCGACATCGACGACTACAAGGAAAAGAGCGAACTCTCGGCGCAGAAGCTCTATACCACGGTGCGCTCGGCGTTGAAGTCCTATCGCGATCTGACCACCATCGACATGGCCCGCCAGGGTTTGGAGGCGATCCTGGGCGCGGCGCCACGCATGTATCTCCATCCCCTCGACTCCTTCGAGGAGTTCTACTCCGGTGTGTTCACCCAGATTCTCGGCTTGTGCCATCTGGGGGCCTACAGCGAGGTGCGCATCGCCAACGGCTTCCTCGCCCTGTTCAACAAGGACGACATCACCATCAAGGCGGGGGTGGGCGATGTGCGTCTGCACGCCTCCCATACCGTGGCCTCGCGGGAGAACTTCACCTCCACCGAGACGGTGATCCCCCTGCGGATTCGCGATGAGACCATCGGCATGCTCTATCTGGAGCATGGCCAGCCCCTCGATCCGCTGGCGTTGCATCTGCTGCGGATTTTCACCGGCCAGGTGTGCGTGGCGTTGCAGTCGTTGCGGATGCAGATGGAGCTGCGTCAGGCCCATCGTTCGGCGATCCAGATGCTCTCCGAGGCCGCCGAGGCCAAGGATGCCAACACCGGCGAG
The DNA here is from genome assembly GCA_015231775.1 of Magnetococcales bacterium. Classification (GTDB taxonomy): domain Bacteria; phylum Pseudomonadota; class Magnetococcia; order Magnetococcales; family Magnetaquicoccaceae; genus Magnetaquiglobus. The sequence goes on from JADGAY010000027.1 coordinate 6,920, forward strand.
CACATCCAGCGCATCGTTTCGTTGACCCGGCGGCTCTCCCTGGCCCTGGGTCTGGCGCCGGATCTGGCCGAGCAGTACGCCCAGGCCAGTCAGTTGCATGATATCGGCAAGATCGGCATTCCCGACCAGATCCTCAACAAGCCGGGTCCATTGGATCAAGACGAATTTTCGCGCATCTCCACCCATTCGGCCATCGGCGGCACCATCATCAAGGACGAGAAGAACTTCGGCATCGCCCGTGAGATCGCCCTCTATCACCACGAGAAGTGGGATGGGAGCGGCTATCCCGAGGGGTTGCGGGGCGAGGCGATCCCCATGTCGGCGCGCATCGTGTCGGTGGTGGATGTTTTTGATGCCCTGACCCATTGTCGGCCTTACAAGGGGCCGTGGAGCATCGGGCAGGCGGTGGACGAGATCCGGCGTTTGAGCGGGACCAGTTTCGATCCGCGGGTGGTGGATGCCTTTGCGCGGCTTTATGCCGAGGATCAACTGGCGGATCTGGTCCAGTAGTCGTTCAAGGCGCGCAGCAGGGCTTCGCTGGTGGGCACGGGTGGAATGACGGCGACCTGGGCCCCACGCCGGGTGAGCGCCTCGGCGGTCAAGGGGCTCAAGGCCGCCAGCAGGCAGCCGGGCGGCGGTCCGTTCGGCAACAGATCGAGGAGGATTTCGGCCCCGCGCGGGCTGAACAGCAGCATGGCCGCCACCTCGTGGAGCCGTTCCCGCACCGCCTCCGGCAGGCACGTCACCGCCACGCTCCGATAGACCGCCACGGTATCGACCGTTCTGCCATGGGCGGTCAACCGATTGATCAACTCCTCCCGGCCCTCCTCGGCGCGCAAGAAGAGCAGCCGTCGCGCGTCAGGCATCTGTTCGAGCAGTCTCTCCCCCAGCTTCTCCCCACCTTCGGCATGTTCCGGCACGTTCACCGTCCAGCCGCGTTCGCGCAGCACGTTGGCACTCTTCTGACCCACGGCGAAGAGCGGTGGCGGGGTGATGCCGTCCGGGAGGGCGGCATTCAGACAGCGGGCGCCGTTGGCGCTGGTGACGAGCAGGGCATCGTAGGTGTGCAGGCGGCTCAGGGCCTCCCGCAGCGGGGCGGGATCCTCGACCGGCTGGATGGCGGTGAGCGGGGCCAGCAGGGTTCGTCCGTGGCCCTGTTCGATCTGGCGCGCGGTCTGCGTGGCGCCGGGTTGAGGGCGGGTGACCAGGATCAGGCGGTTGCCGAGCTGCATGGGTGGATCCTTGGAGCAGGAGATGAACGGCCATGATTCCAGATGGTCCGAACCGCGGGATCCGGTTTCAGGCAGAACGGGATGGCCAATGACCCGCGCGCCACGCCAAACCCGCAAGATGGGACGAGAATCCCATTCTCTCCCAATCGTGGAGCCTGTTTTGCGAGATTTTCATCAAAAAATGTGATGCTTCCCATATGGGAGGGGCATGCAATCGTTTCGGATCTAACGTATGATATACGATCCCTTGAATGGGGCCTCTCTGGCAAGGGTGATCCTTTCAATCCCATGGCGTGGACATGAGTCAATCATTTCTGGAACGCATCGTTTCGTCCGATCGTTTGCGCGCGCTTCTGCCGGCTTTGTTGTGGGTGCTGGCGGTGGTCGCCTCGCTGGCGTGGAACCTGCGCGTCCTCGATCTGGCCGGTGTCGAGAGCCATGGGAATCGCTCCAGGGAAGCGCCCGTCGTCAATCGAAGCGTCGATCTGGGCTCCCTGCAAACCGAATCCTGGGTGCTCCATCTGTTTGCCCTGCTGGCAGGCGCCGGGGCGCTGCACCATTTCGAGCGGGCGCGTCGCAAGCGTGAATGGGCCGAAGAGGAGCGGCAGCAGGCCTGGTCACGGGAGCGGGAGTCCCTCAAGGATACCAATCGCAAGCAATACACCCTGCTCAAGAAAATGTTGGACCAGTCCAGCAAGCTGACCCGCCAGAACGAGTATCTGGAGCAGCAGGGACAGGTGCGCGCGGTGATCAACCGGCTGCTGTTCGACTCGCTGGAGGCGTTGTCGTTAAGCGAGCAGCTCGATCAGGCGGTGCTGTTGATCACCTCGATCCCCTGGCTGGACAGTCCGATCGAGGCCGGGGCGATCTTTTTGTGGGACGAGGAGCGGCATGAGCTGCATCTGGCCGCGCAGCGCGGGCTGCCCGAGCAGCTTATGGAACGGTGCGCCAGGGTGCCGGAGGGGTACTGTCTGTGCGGACGGGCGGCCAAGTCGCGTCGGACGGTGCATGCCCCGCGTCTGGACGCCCGACACGAGATCACCTACTACGGCATGAGCGATCATGGGGATCACTGCTTTCCGATCATTGGCGGCGAGCGGCTGATCGGGGTGTTGAATCTCAAGATGGATGCGGGCTACCTCTTCACCGAGGAGAACACCAACCTGTTGAAACCGGTGGTCAACACCCTGGCGGGCCTGATCATCCGCTGCCAGCAGGAGGAGGAGCTGAGCAAGGCCAGACAGAGCGCCGAGCTGGCCACCCAGGCCAAGAGCGCCTTTTTGGCCAACATGAGCCATGAGATCCGCACGCCGATGAATGCCATCATCGGTTTGAGCCATCTGTGTTTGCAGACCGGGCTGACCGACAAGCAGCGGGACTATCTGTTCAAGGTGCACAGCGCGGCCAACTCGTTGTTGCGGTTGATCAACGACATCCTGGACTTCTCGAAGATCGAGGCGGGTCGCGTCGAGATGGAATCGGTGGAGTTCGAGCTTGAGGAGGTTCTGGATGGGGTGCTGGCGGTGATCGGGGTCAAGGCTATGGAGCAGGATCTGGAGCTGTTGCTGGATGCCGATCCGCGGGCGCCGAGCCATCTGGTGGGGGATCCGTTCCGGTTGGGGCAGGTGTTGACCAATCTGGCCAACAACGCGGTGAAGTTCACCGAGCGCGGGGAGGTGATGATCGCCTCCCGGGTGCTGATGGAGGGGGAGAGCGACTGGTTGTTGCAATTCTCGGTGCGCGACACCGGAATCGGCCTGACGGACGAGCAGATGGCCAGACTCTTTCAGGAGTTCAGCCAGGCGGACAGCTCCACCACCCGCAAGCATGGCGGCACCGGGTTGGGATTGGCGATCTCCAAGCGTCTGGTGGAGATGATGGGCGGCGCGATCGAGGTGACGAGCAGGTCGGGGGAGGGGAGTTGTTTCACCTTCACGGCACGTTTCAAGCGGGCTGGCCGCATGATCGAGGATTATCGCGCCCAGATCGGCGATCTGGCCGGACGGGCGGTTCTGGTGGTGGAGGATCACGACTCCACCCGGTCGGTGCTGGCCGGTGGGCTGGAGTCCCTGGGTTTCGCGGTCTCCGAGGGACGCGATGGCGCGATGGCCATGGAGGCTCTGAGCTGGGCCCGGCAGGAGGATGAACCGTTCGCGCTGGTGCTGGTGGGCCGAATGCTCCCGGATGGCGACGGCGTGGAGCTGGCGCGCGCCATCAAGCACCAGGCTCCCGCGGGATCCGCTCCGGTGGTGCTGGTGGTGGCCGAGCAGGGCTTCGAGGTGCTGGAGTCGCGTCTTGGAGAGCGTGCGGGTCTGGATGGCATCCTGGAAAAACCGGTGACGCGGGGCAATCTGTTCGAGGCGGTGATGCACGCCTTCAACCGTCCCACCGAGAAGTCGCGGCATCGCTCGCAGTTGGGGGATAATGCCGTGGTGCGTCAGATCGCCGGGGCGCATCTGCTGCTGGCCGAGGACAACGAACTCAATCAACAGGTGGCGCGGGAGCTTCTGGCACGGGTCGGGGTGACGGTGAGCGTGGTGGAGAACGGTCGCCTGGCCGTGGAGCGGGCGACACGCGACCACTTCGACGGCATTCTTATGGATTTGCAGATGCCGGAGATGGATGGACTCGATGCCACCCGCGCCATCCGGCGCGAAGGGTCGTGGGCGGCGCGCATGCCGATCATCGCCATGACCGCCAATGCCATGGTGCAGGATCAGGAGGCCTGTCTGGCGGCGGGGATGAACGATCACATCGCCAAGCCGATCGATCCGGAGATTCTCTATGCGGTGTTGGCCAAGTGGATCCGTCCGGACACCTCGCGGCTCGTGGAGGAGCCGGTCGTGGTGTCAGCGCCGGTCGGCTCCGAGGTGGCGCCGCCGCTGCCGGAGCTGCCGGGACTTGACACCGACTCCGCCTTGCGGATCATGGGCGGCAACCAGGGGCTCTATTTGGACATTCTGGGCCGGTTTGTCCACAATCAGGGCCAGGCGTGCCGGATGATGGAACGTCAGGCCGGCGCCGGGGCGTGGTCGGAGCTGGAACGGACCGCGCATACATTGAAGGGGATCGCGGCCACCATCGGTGCCGCCGGGTTGAGCGGCATCGCCCAGGCCATCGAGCATGTGGCCCACGAAGGGGGGGAGATCGGCTCGGAGGGGCTGCCGGAGCTTTTGGAGCGGGCCGGGGTCGAGCTGGAGGCGGTTTTGCAGACGATCCGGAACGCTTTCCCCGAGACCCCTGTCCAAGGGGAGGATTCCGGGGAACGGGATGGCGGGAGCGACAAGGAGGGGTTGGCGCCCCTGTTTGCGAGGGCGGAGCGGATGTTTCGTCATTTCGATTCGGATGTCGAGGGGGTGATCGAGGCGATGCGCCCCCTGGTGGGAACGGACGCGGACCGGGAGAGTCTGCGGGTTCTGAAAACATTGTTGGATGGTTATGATTTCCAGGCCTGTCTGCGCCACCTGCGGGGGTGGGCCGATGAGGCCGGGATCACCTTGCGACCGGACGAGGAGAGTGGGGCATGAACGCGGTGAATGGCGGTACGGTCAAGGAGGGGACGATTCTATTGGTCGATGACCAGCCGGATCAGATCAAGGTGATCAAGGCGGCGCTGGATCAACACTTTTTCGTGAAGGTGGCCATTCGCGGCGAGCTGGTGCTGCCCATTGCCGCCGAGGGCGGTGTGGATCTGATCCTGTTGGACATCCTGATGCCTGGCATGGACGGCTATGAGGTGTGCCGACAGTTGAAGGAGGATCCCCGCACCGGGGAGACGCCGGTGATCTTCTTGACCTGCAAGGATACCCAGGACGACGAGACGGTCGGCCTGCGGCTCGGCGCGGTGGATTTCATTCGCAAGCCGAGCAGCGCCTCGGTGGTGCTGGCCCGGTGTCGCAACACCATCGCCCATCAGCGGGCCAAGGAGGATCTGCGCCGCAAGAACGAGGAGTTGCGACTGGCTCTCAAGGTCCGCGAGGACATGGAGCGGGTGTCGCGCCACGATCTCAAGGGCCCCCTCTCCGGGATCCTGGGTCTGCCCGAGATCATGCTGCTGGATAACAACTACACGGAGAATCAGCGCAATCTGCTCAAACTGATCGAACGCAGCGGTTACATCATGCTCGACATGATCAACCGCTCCCTGGATCTCTACAAGATGGAGAACAACACCTACCAGCTCAAGGCCGAGGATTGCGATCTGGTCGAGATCCTGAAGAACGTCACCGGCGGACTGGAGAAACTCATCCAGACCAAACGGTTGAAGATCGTGACCACGCTGGAGGGAAGCGACCATGCCACCGGTCCGTTTCTGGTGCGTGGAGAGCGGATGCTTTGTTATTCGGTCTTCTACAACGTGTTGCTCAATGCCATCGAGGCCTCGAACTTCAACAACGAGATCCGCATCCACCTGGCCCCGTCCGGGGAGATGGGCGCGGCGCGCATCACCAACTCCGGCGAGGTGCCGGAGGCGATTCGCGAGCGGTTTTTCGACAAGTACGTCACCCATGGCAAGGAGCATGGATCGGGTCTGGGCACCTATTCGGCCTGGCTGGCCATCAAGACCCAGGGTGGACGGATGGAACTCGATGCCAGTCAGCCGGGCCTGACCAGCGTGAGCGTCACCCTGCCGCGTCCAGAGCGGTGACGCGCGCGCTTGCGCACGGATCCCGGAGAATCAAAGATCGCCACCCCATGTCGCGCCTCCTGATCGGGTTATTGTGGATTGTTTCCCTGTTTTCGGGTTTCGCCCAGGCCGAGCCGGTGGTGGCGCACCCGGATTTTGACTTCTCCCCCACGGTCAGCGCGGACGGGCGCTGGTTGGTCTATGTCTCCAACCGTTCCGGCAATCGCGACATCTGGCTTCAGGAAATCACTTCCGGCAACACCGGGCTCTCCCGACAACTCACCGATCACCCCAGCGCCGACGAGCAACCCAGCCTCGATCCCACCGGCGCGCGACTGTTGTATGTCTCCCACGAACAGGATCCCCGCGGCGACATCGTGCTGATGGATCTGAAAACCAAGGCCAGGGAGCGGTTGACCGATCGCGCCTTCGGCGAACAGAGCCCGCTCTGGCTTCCGGACGGCAAGGGGTTTCTCTTCACCCGCCAGGACGCGCCGGGGATGCCGGTGGCGGTGCTGCGGCGTCTGCTTGGCGACGACGAGGCGACCGTGTGGGTGAAGGGGGCCTCCGCCTGTACCCCGACCGTGGGGGCGTGGCTGGTCTGTTCGCGGGAGGGGCGGCTGATCGCCCTGCGCGCGGGGGCGAACGGCGCGGACGAGGGCAGCCTCAAGAACCTCACCCTGGGGCCGGAGTGGGATCTGGAGCCCCGTTTCCTCCCCCCGGACCGGTTGATCTTCACCCGCGTCTCCCCCGACGATGACAGCCGTTCGGCTTTGTGGATGGCCCGTTTCACCCCGGAGCAAGGGATTTCCGCCTTTTATCGGTTGACGCCGGACGGGGACTCCCCGCGCCATCCCGCCGTGGCGGGTGAGGCGATCATCTTCGGCGACGCCCGTGACGGGGAGATCCATCGTCTGGAGATTCCAACCCTTCTGGCCGATCTTACCGCTCCCGACCGGGCGCGGGAGAAGGGGTTCGCGCTGCTGGCCTCTGGCAAGAGCGGGGAGGGGATGCGGATTCTGGAGAATCTGTTTCTCAACCCCGAACCAATCCCGGAGGCGGAACGGTTCGGGTTCGATTGGGAGTACCTCGATCTGCTGCTCGAGTCCGATGCCCTGGATCGGGCCCAGGCGGTGGTGGAGCGGTATCGGCGCGCCGCCGGGGATGGGGGGCTGCGTGCGGCGATCCAGGGGGTGGTGGTGCCGCTGTTGCTCGAACTCCCCCGACTGGGGGCGGACGAGGCCGAAGCACGACTGGCGCGGGGGCTTGAGGCCATCGAGGCGATCGCCCGCCGTCAGCCTGGAAGCGAGGCGGTGCGGGTGGAGGCCCGCATCGCCGCCAGCCGCCTGTTGCTGTTGGGCGGGGATACCGCCATGGCCCTGGCGCGGCTGAACGGCCTGGAGAGCCTTCGGGATCGGGATGACCGGGTGCGGGTGCTGCTGGCCCGGAGTCGGGTGCTGGAGCGGGTGGGGGATGGACCGGGACGCAAGCAGATTCTTTTGAAGGTGATCGAGCTGGTGGGCGAAAAACACCGCTGGGGGGAGCGGGCCGTGGCGCGGCTGGTGGCGCTTGCCGAGGAGGGTGGGAAATTCCCCCGTCAGATCGAGGCGTTGCAGACGTTGATGCGCGAGCATCCCGGCATCGGACGGTTGGCGGTGGTGGCCTGGAGCCGCATCGCCACCCTGCACCAGGAGAACGGCGACGAGGAGCGCTGCGTGGCGGCCCTCGAGGCGCTGTTGAAGCTGGAAGCGCTCACCCTTCGGGAGCGGAGTCGCGCCATCGGCTGGAAGGCGGAACGGCTCATCCGGCTGGAGGATTACGATCGGGCTGCCGCGGCCTATGCCGAATGGCGTAACGTGAAAGGGGTATCCGAAACAGAGGCCGCCCGCGCCGCCACCCTGGAGATCCGTCAGCGGGTGCGCGCGGCGCGCAAACTGGCCGAGCTGGGGGATCCGAAGGTGGCGCTCAAACGGCTGACCGCCCTGCTGGTGGACCATCCGGAGTCGGTGGAGGCCCATCGCGCGGGTGTCGCCCTGCGGGTGCGCCTGCAGGGCGCCGCGCCGGTGGTGGCCCACTACGAGCAGTGGCTCAAAGAGGATCCCCAGGCCCCATCCCGTCGCTACGCCTTGGCCCTGGCCCTGACCCATGTGGAGCCCATCGATCACGAACGGTTGATCGGGATGCTTCAGGCGGTGGTGGAGGAGGCCCCCGACGTGGCGGCCCATCACCAGACCCTGGCCTGGGTGCACGAGCAGTTCGAACGTTCCGGTAAGGGGGAGCGGGGCCATCTGGAGCAGGCGCTGCAAGGGTATACCGCCGCGTTGCGCCTCACCGACGCGGCCACCGCGCCCCAGGACGAGGCGGACCTGTTGTTGAATCTCGGCCATGTGCATCACGCCATGCGCAACCATGGCGAGGCGTTCCGATACTGGCAGCGCTGGACCCAACGCAAGCGCCCCCTGGCCGATCCGCTGGCCCATGCGCTGTTGTACCGCAAGATGGGGGAGAGCGCCTTCAAGACCGACCGCTCCCAGGAGGCGGCGCAGTATTACCGACAGGCCCTGGCGCTGCTCCCCGCCGATCGAACCCTGGTGCGCCTGGAGTTGACCGAACGGCTTGCCCTGGCCCAGCAGACCCTTGGCGAACACGCCCGCGCCGCCTTGGGATTCGCCCAGGCGCTGGAGATGAATCTGGCCGAGAACCGTACCGGCAATCTGGCGTTATTGCAGCGCAACATCGCCTTCAATCTCCATCAGGCCACCCGGCCCGCCTCCACCCCGGAGGAGGCGCCGGTGGATCGCGAGGCGGTGCGCACCGCGCTGGCCGGGTATCTCAAAAGTCTGGATTGGCTGAAAAAACACGGCAAGGAGGATCGTCCACCGGAAAAAGGGTGGTTCAGCCTGCAACTGGCCCTGGGGGAGAACGGCTCCCAGGCAGCGTTGGGATTCGACTTGAACGGCGAGGAGAAGTTGCTGTTCGGTCTGGTGTCCACCCTGCATCAGGCCTTGGACGCACCCGAGCAGGCCCTGGCGGATCTGGAGCGCAAACGGAAGCTTCTGGAGTCGGGCGGGGTGCTCGAGGCGGGAAGCCAGAAGGCCGAGCTGGCGGTGGTGCTCAACCGACTCGGCCAGCTCCATGTGCGCTTGAAGCAGTTCGGACCGGCCTGGGAGCGGACCCTGGACTCCCTGGCCCTCACCGAGGCCCTGCATCTCCAGGCCGGTGTGCGCGCCAATCTGTATAATCTTTCCAAGATTGCGGTGGAGCGGATCGTGGCCGGCGAGGCCCACGATCCGGCGTGGGGGGTGTTGCTTGCCGCAAAGCTGGAGGGGCCGGATTGGGAGCGGACCCAACCCAAACTGGCCTTCTTCACCCTGGCCAACGTGGCGTTTCTGCTGGCCCAGCCGTTGGATGGGGTGGCGCTCCCGAAAGGGGGGGGCGAGGCCGGACGGATGGCGCGCTGGCACGCCTGGCTGGAGGCGCGGGGACGCTGCGACGGCTTTTATCGCCGCGCCGAGGCGCTGCTGCATGCGGACAAGGGGTTCGGCGCGCGGGAGTTGTGGAGCCATCAACTGCGCATCAAGTTGAATCGCCTGGTGATCGCCCAAGAGGCGGACAAGGAGGAGGCCGCGGCGCAACTGCGGGGCGAGATCGAGACCTTGTCGTCGGCGGGTCTGGCCGAGGGGGGGTGGATCGTGGCGCTGCTGGAGGCCGAGGGGAGCACGGATCCCCAGGTACGCGACGCCCGGTTGGATGCGGCGATCGAGGGGGCCCTGGCCTGGCCGGCCCCGCTCCATCCCCGTGGCGCGGGGCGGATTCTGGCGCCCTTTTATGAGCGGTTGATCGCCCTGCGGGTCGGGCGGCTGGTGGATGGGGGCGCGTTGGAGGCGGCCCTGGCCGTGGGGGAGCGGTTGGAGCGGATGCGGTTGGCGCTCCTGCTCAACGACCGGTTGGGGCGGGCGTTTTTTCTCAATGGTTTGGAAGGGGAGCGCGGAGAGATCGAGGCGCTGTTGCGCGGGTTGGAGGCGGTGTCGCTGGGACGCAAGCGCGCCGCCAACGAGGCGGCCTGGAAGGGGTGGCGCGCGGGGCTTGCCGGGCTGCGCGCGAGCCATCCCGAGGCCGCCGGATGGTTTTCCCCCGCCGAGCCGGCGCGCGCGGCCTATGCTTTGATCTCGGAGCAGCGCCCCTATCTGCGTCATCTGCCCGGCGAGGCGGGGGGACATCTGTTCCTGGTCACCGGTCCGGGGCAGATCCGCCATGCCCATGTGGAAGCGGATGGCCGGATACGCGACGGGGCGTCGTTGCGGGACCGGATCGCCGGGGCCGAGTGGCTTCATGCCGCCCTGCCCGGCGGGATCGAGGGCGGGGAGATCGCCCGGTTGCTGGAGCAGAAAACCGTGGCGCGGGTGAGCGGCCTGGAGGATCTCGTGGTCGGCGACCGGCGGCGTGGGGTGTGGAGCGGGCGCGTGGCCGTGAGTGGGGTTGTGGAACTGGCGTTCGATCCCACCCCGGACGCGCCTCCCCGGCGGGTGGTGCCTCTGGTGCGCGGCGCGGAGCGGGAGCCGTCCGAGCTGTTGCAGCCATCCCACGCGTTCATGAGCCTGCTGCCGCTCACCTCCCTGGCTCTGCCGGTGCCGGGGGTCGATGGCGACGTGGCGCGGCTTTCGCTTGCCGATTTCCGGCTAGCCGAGGGGCAAGGCGCGCTCCTGGTGACCGGCGCGGCCCTGGCGGATGGGAACGAACGGATGCTGCTCGAGGCAGCCCTCCAACGTGCCGGCTTCGCCCACGGGATCCTGGTGGATGCGGGGGAGAAACCGGAGCTGGTGACGCGGGTGTGGCGGGATTATCTGGCCCATCTGGAGCGCATGCCGCCCCTTTTGGCCCTGGAGACAGCCTGGAAGGGGCGTGGGGAGAAACGGGCCAATCCGTTCCGCTTTTCCGGACGAGCCGGTTGGGAGGGGGAGGGGGCTCGGGAGCTGTTCGAGGCGGAGGTCGCCGCGTCCGGTCGTCTCAAGGAGGCCGGACGAGTCGAGGAGGCGGTCGGGCGGCTGGAGAACGCGATGGCCTTGGCCCGGCGCGCCGGACGGGAGGGGGAGATCGGAACATTGACGGGCCGGGCGGTGGCGCTCTGGTCTGGGTTGGGGGAGGACGGACGCGCGGCGGCGTTGCAGGGGTGGTGGTTGGAACGGTTGAAAGCGGCGGGGACGACCGGCGACCTCAAGGCGCGCGCCCATCATGGGCTTGGGGTGTTGCTGGCGCGACTGGAGCGGTACGAGGCGGCCATGCCCCATCTGGACGAGGCGATGCGTCTTTGGGAGCGGCACGGGGAGGGGGGACGACCGGGGGCCAAGGCCTCCGGCGAGGTGGCGCGCGGGGTGGTAGCGGAGAATCGCGGTCTGGCGGGCGAGGCGTTGCACCGTTTCGAGTTGGCCTTGGAGCTGGACGGGAGGCGTCAGGACAGCGCGGCCATGGCCGCGCACCATTTAAGACTCGGGCGGATCCATCTGCACCGTCTGTATCGTCCAGATCCGGCGCTCCAGGCGTTCGAGCAGGCGGTGGCGTTGTATGAGGCGGTCGGGGATCGGGTTGGTGTCGGGCGGGCGCGATTGGAGATGGTGTTGGCCCGGATCGGGATGGGGGAGCTGGAGGCGGCGGGGCGGGAGCTGGAGGGGGCGCGTCGTCTGGCCGACGAGAGCCGGGACGGGGCGCTTGGCGCCGAGGTGGCGTTGCGGGAGGCCACCATCGCCTGGTATCGCGGCGCGTATCAGACGGCGTTACAGGCGCTGGAGCGGGTCGAGCCGTGGATCGAGACGAGTCGGGATCCACGTTTGACCATCCAGCTTGCCAACAGTCGTGGTCTGATCTACTGGAGCCTCAACGAGCCGGATCTGGCGACCCGTCATCTGGATGCGGCCATCGAGCTGGCCAAGAAGCGCAATCTGCCCGGCGAGTTGGCCGCCTCCTTGAACAACCGGGGTTTGATCGAGCGGCAGCGTGGCGAGCCGGCGGCGGCGTTGGCGTCGTTCCAGAGCGCCCTGGCCCTGGACGAGGCGCGGCATGACAAGCACCACATGGGCAATTCGCTGCGCAACATCGGCATCACCCAATTGAAGCTCAAGCGACTTCCGGAGGCCGAGGCGGCGTTGCGTCGTGCCGAGGCGTTGGCCCTGGAGACCGGGGATCGGATTCTGCAGGCCAAGGGGTGGTTGGCGTTGGCGCAGCTCGAGCGGGTTCGGGATCACGCCAAGGAGGCGCTGGAGGGGTTTGAGCGCACGGCGGAGTTGTCGAAAAAGATCGGTCTGGCCGAGGTGCGTTGGCGGGGGTTGACCGGTGCCGCCGGGGCGTTGCGGAGTCTGGGTCGGGACGAGGAGGCCCTGGAGCGGCACGTCGAGGCGATCCAGGTGGTCGAGGGGTTGCGTGCGCCGCTGGGGATCGACACCCTGCGGCATGGATTTTTGGAGGACAAGCAGGAGCTGTATCGGGACATGATCGTCCTGTTGGCCGATCGTGGGCGGGAGCGTGAGGCGTTCGATCTGTTGGAGCGTTCCCGTTCCGGAGATTTCCAGGATCTGTTGGCCTCTGGAAGTGCCATCGAGGTGCATGGGGCGGATGAGGCCCGTTTGAAGCAGGTCAACGCCCTGTTCGCGGAGGTGGAGAGCCGGGCGCGGGCGTTGGTGGCCCTCAAAGGGGCGGAGGCGACGTTGTGGTCCGACTATCGGGCCAAGCGTGCCGAGGCCGAGGAGGCGTTGGTGACGTTGCGCGTTCGGAGTCCCGGTCTGGCGGCGCGGGTTTCGGTGGCGCCGGTCACGCTGGAGCGGTTTGAAAAGGTGTTGCCCGCCGGCGTGGGTGTGGCGAGCTACTTCGTGACCGAAAAGGAGCTGTTCATCTGGTTCACGCGCGCTGGAAAAACCCGTTTCAAGCGTGTTCCCGTGGGGGAGGTGCGTCTGGAGGAGACGATCCGCGCCTATCGCGACGCCATGCAGAATCAGGCGAGGGTGGATCGGCTGCTCACCCGTCTGCATGATTGGTTGATCGAGCCGTTGGCCGAGGATCTGGAGGGGGTGACCCATCTGGGGATCATTCCGCACCGGTCGTTGCACGTGGTGGCCTTTGCCGCGCTGCGTGCGCCGGAGGGGTGGTTGATCGACCGTTTTCCGCTTTTTTACGAGCCTTCCGCCGCGTTGCTGGAACGGGCGTTGGCGCGACCAAGCGGTGAGAAGCCCATGGAAGGGCGGGTGTTGGCCATCGGCAATCCGGATCTGGGGGATGCGGATTTTGATCTGGCCATGGCCGAGTTCGAGGCCGAGAGTGTACGCGGCAACTTCAATGAGGGGGATCTGCTCAAGGGGAAGAAGGCCACCAAGGGGTGGATTCTCGACCATATCGGCGACTATTCGGTGATTCACATTGCCGCGCACGGGGATTTTCAGAACATCAATCCGCTCTTTTCCTCCCTTTGGCTGGCGAGTGGGGAGAAATCTGGCGCTGGGAAGCGGGAGCGTGGGGAGATTCCTTCGGAGGTTGGCCGGTTGACCGCCCGTGAGGTGGCGGGTTTGCCGATTCGGGCGGAACTGGTGACCCTGAGTGCCTGTCAGACTGGATTGGGGCAGTTGCGTGGCAGTGAATTGTTGGGATTGAACCGGGCGTTCTTGTATGCCGGCACCCGTAGTGTGCTTTCGTCGTTGTGGCGGGTGGATGATCTGGCCACGGCCTTGTTGATGAAGCATTTTTACCGGTATCACAATCACATGGGCAAGGCGGAGGCGTTGCGGCAGGCGCAGTTGTTGGTGCGGCAGGCGCAGCCCCATCCGGCCAATTGGGCGGGTTTTGCGTTGGTGGGGGAGTATCGGTGAGGGGGGGTGGGATGATGATGGAAAAATCGTCGCCGGGGTCCGGGGACCGGCGCGGTCCCCGGCGGAGGCCGGAGGCAGAGCCTCCGGGACTTTGTTTTTGATTTTGTCCTTGCCTTTGGCGCGCTCTTCAAAAAAAGCGATTTTCACGCCTTTTGTGAAAATCGCTTGCGCGCAGCCTTGGAAGTGGCGTCGTTTTGCGTTTTTGGCAAAACGACGCCACTTCGCCTTGCCCCAAACAGGCCGCCGGAGGCTTCTCTCCCACCGCGAGCAATTCGCCCGGATTCGTTGCCAAAAAGCGGCAACGAATCCGGGCACATGAGACCGCGCGCTTGCGCGATTTTTCGCAAAAAGCGCGAAAAATCGCTTATCGTGAAAAGCGCGCGAAAGGAAAAAGTCATACAATCCAAGTCCCAAGGGCTTTGCCCTTGGATCCCACCAGGGGCCACGGGCCCCTGGACCCCGCCAGTCAAACCTCCCATCCAGTCATGGTCACCACGTCATGGAAGCATCGGGTTTAAAGAGACATATCATCATCCTCGCCCTGGCCCAGGGACTGCTGACCCTCAACAACGTCACGCTGATCGCCATCAATGGCCTGGCCGGTCTGCTGCTCGCCCCCAACGCCACCTGGGCCACCCTGCCCGTGGCCGCGTTCGTGGCCGGGGCCGCCCTGGCCACCCTGCCGGCTTCGTTCTACATGCTGCGCCATGGCCGTCAGAAGGGGTTCCGCCTCGGGGCCCTGCTCGGCCTGCTCGGCGGCCTGCTGGCCATGCTTGGCGTGATGGAACAGATCTTTGCGTTGATTTGTCTCGGCAGCCTCCTCTCCGGCTTTCATAACGCCTTCGGCCAACAATACCGCTTCGCCGCCGCCGATGTCGCGCCCGAAGCGTGGAAAAGCCGCGCCATCTCCTGGACTCTGGCTGGCGGCATCCTCGGCGGCGTGCTGGGTCCGGAGTTGAGCAAAATCACCCGCGATCTGATCCCCCCGCTGTTTGCCGCCTCCTACGGCTCGTTGACCCTCTTCACCCTGCTGGCCTGGTGGGTGCTTGGACGGCTGGAACTCCCCCCGCTCCACAAAGAGCGGTTCGCCACGCCAGGACGGCCAGCCTGGCGTATCGTCACCCAGCCGGTCTATCTGGTGGCGGTGCTTGCCTCGACCACCGGGTATGGGGTCATGAACCTCTTGATGTCCGCCACCCCCCTGGTGATGCAGGCCTGCTCCCTGCCGTTCGGCGACGCCGCCTTCGTGCTCGAATGGCATGTGCTCGGCATGTTCGTGCCGTCGTTCTTCACCGGCTCGCTGATCCATCGCTTCGGCGTCTTGCGCGTGCTCCTCGCTGGGGTGCTGCTGTTGTTCGGGTGCGGAGCCATCGCCCTGGCCGGACAGACCCTGGCCTATTTCTGGTGGGCCCTGCTGCTGCTGGGGATCGGCTGGAACTTTCTCTACATCGGCGGCACCACCCTTCTGACCACCACCTACCGTCCCGAGGAGAAGGCCCATGCCCAGGGATTCCATGATCTGGTGATCTTTGGCGTGCAGACTATGACCGCCCTCTCCTCGGGCATGATCGCCACCACCAGCGGTTGGGATGGGCTCAATCGCGATGCCTTGCCCGCCATCGCCGTCACCACCCTGGCCATCCTCTGGCTCATGATCCGTCGTCCGAGCCTGGATGCGGCGGCCATGGGTCGAGGAGCGGGTTAATCCCTCGGAATTGGCGAGAAAATAGGGGTGGCAAGAGCCCTGGGAGAGCATGTATGATATCCAGATATGGCGGAATGCCACTTTAATCACCTTCCCACCGGGACTCCTCAATCATGGCCTGTGACCAGATCTTCATTCGCGACCTGTTGGCGCGTTGCATCATCGGCATCCAGGAGTGGGAACGCCACACCGTGCAGGATGTGGTGATCCAACTGGAGTTGACCACCGACACCGCCCAGGCCGGCGCCAGCGACCGGATCGCGGATGCGGTGGATTACAAGACCTTGACGAAAAAAATCATCGCCCATGTGGAGGCCTCCTCGTGTCAATTGGTCGAGGCGCTGGCCGAGCAGATCGCCACCCTCTGCCTGGAACATCCGCGGGTCGAGGCGGCGCGGGTGAGCGTGGAGAAACCGGGTGCGCTGCGCTTTGCGCGCACGGTCGGGGTTTCGATCCTGCGGCGGCGCGCGGCGACGTGAACAGACCGGTCTTGATCGCCTTTGGCGCCAACATCGCGCCCGAGGAGAATCTGGCCGCCGGGATCGCCCGGTTGCACGCGGAGGTGGGGGTGCGCGCCATCTCCACGGTCTACCGCACCCCGGCCCTGATCGATGCCGCCACCCCACACGACGCCAGGTTGCCCGATTTTCTCAACGGCGCCCTGTGCATCGAGGGTGGCTGGGAACCCCTCGGGTTGCGAGAACTGTTGAAAAAAATCGAACGCGAACAGGGGCGAGAACCCGGTCAACCCGGCTGGGCGCCGCGTCCGCTTGATTTCGACATCGCCCTCATGGGAGAGACCCGCTTTGACCAGGAGGGGTTGACGATTCCAGACCCGGACATCCCGAAGCGGGATTTTTTGGCCATGCCCCTGGCGGAACTGGCCCCGGAGCTGATCCATCCGCTTCTGGGTGAGCCCCTGGCCCAGGTGGCGGCCCGATTCACGGGTCAGGCCTCGACCATGCGCCCGGATCCCACCGCCACGGCTCGGCTGCGGGCCATTATCTCCTTGTGACCAGCCGCATATTCCGGTATAGATATCGGTTCAAATAACCAGTCCCGAATCATTCCTCCCGTATCACGTTCATGGAGAGATCATTCAGATGTCCAATCTTTTCGAAGGGGTCTTCACGGCCCTGATCACCCCGTTCAAGAACAACCAGATCGATGGCGAGGCCTTGCGCAATCTGATCGAATACCAGATCACCAACGGCGTGCATGGCATCGTGCCGTGCGGGACCACCGGTGAATCGGCCACCCTCTCCCACGAGGAGCATCGCGAGGTGATCCGGTTGGCGATCCTGGCCGCCGCCGGACGGGTGAAGGTGATCGCCGGCGCGGGATCCAACTCCACCAGCGAGTCCATCGAACTGGCCCGTTATGCCCAGCAGGCCGGCGCGGACGGCGCCCTGCTCATCACCCCGTACTACAACAAGCCGGGGCAGGAGGGGCTCTATCAGCACTATCGCGCCATCGCCGAGAGCGTGCAGATCCCCCTGGTGCTCTACAACGTGCCGGGACGCACCGGGGTGGATCTTTTGCCGTCCACGGTGGCGCGCCTGGCCAATCTCGGTTCGATCGTCGGCCTGAAAGAGGCGACCGCCGGCATGGAACGAGCCTCGACCATCCGCCGCATGTGCGGCAATGCCATCACCCTCTTTTCCGGTGACGACGCCACCTTTTTGCCCTTCCTGTCCATCGGCGGCAAGGGGGTGATTTCGGTCACCTCGAACGTCGCGCCGGCGCAGATGGTGGCCATCTGGAACGCCTGGCAGGCCGGTGACGCCGCCATGGCGCTGGATGCCCATGAGTTTCTGCTCGATCTCAACCAGAAACTCTTCTGCGAGACCAATCCGATTCCGGTGAAGGCCGCGGCGGCCATGCTCGGCTTGTGCGAGCCTGAAATCCGTCTGCCCTTGACCTGGCTGGCCGAGAACAATCAGGCGATCGTGCGTGCCACCCTGGTCAAGATGGGGTTGTTGGCGGCGGCGTAGCCACCCAAGGAATAGCATGGGCATCAAGATCATCAGCGAGAACCGCAAGGGGCGGTTCAATTACGAAATCCTGGAGAGTTTCGAGGCGGGCGTGGTACTCACCGGCACCGAGGTCAAATCCCTGCGGGCCGGCAAGCTCAATCTCAGCGACTCCTTCGCCGTGGTCCAGCGCGGAGAGTTGACCTGGGTCAACGCCAACATCTCCGCCTACACCCACGGCAATCTCAACAATCACGATCCCCTGCGCACCCGCACGTTGCTGATGCACCGGCGCGAGATACAGCGACTGATCGGCATCACCAAGGAGAAAGGGTTGACCCTGGTGCCGCTCAAGGCCTACTGGAAGGATGGTCGGGTGAAGCTCGAAATCGGGGTCGGACGCGGGAAAAAACTTTACGACAAGCGCCAGACCGTGCGCGAACGTGAGTGGTCGCGCGAGAAGGGACGCATCTTGAAGGGGGAGTGAAGCGTATTGCCTGTCAGTTGGCATGGGTCCGACGGATCGTTCTCCTTGGACCCATGCCAACTGGCCCCGAATCGGTATTGATCCAGGTGATTACTTAAGATTTCGTCAGGCCGATTCGGCCTCGGCATCGGCCCCGGTGAGCACCAGCGGGCTGGCCCGATAGGTGACCACCTTGCGGCTGGTGATCTCGATGGGTTCGCCGGTTTTGGGATTGCGACCCGGACGCGCCCGTTTGCTGCGCACCGAAAAGACCCCGAATCCGGAGAGCTTCACGGTTTCACCCTGTTCGAGCCGTTGGGTGATCATTTCGAACACCTGCTCGACGATCGCGGTTGATTTGGGCCTGGATAGCCCGATGCGTTCATAAACCGCTTCGACCAGATCCGCCTTGGTGGTAGTTGCCATATTCTTCCCCTTGAATTCCAACTGCTCCATGGAATGTTTATTATTGATTCCCGCCCGAGGCCACTTCGTTCTCAACGAGGTGCGCGCTGGATCGGCCATTTTGACATAATGCCGTTCAGTATGCCCTGCAATCCGCTATATTCGCAAGAGTCATTATCACTTTTTGCAATAGGGTTTTTTTAATCGTTTCTCCTCATCCGGTTGGTGGTGCATCGAGGATCGCGCTGATTTTCTTGTACTCCTCCTCCATGGCATCGAGTTGGGCGATGGCGAGGGGGTTGTTCTTGAGTTCCACCTGTCCGCGCAGGCGCATGGCCTGCCATTTCACCCGGTAGGCGCCGATGCGGTCGGAGCCGGATAGGAACCACGCCACCTCCTCCTGGGCCTGATGGAAGTCGTCGGCCTGGAGGGCCTTGCGCAGCCGCCGCGCCTGCTCGGGCGCGTGTTCCAGGAAGGCGCGGCGTTGCCGATCGATCTCCAGGGGGTCACCTGCCACGGGCTTGAGGAGGGCGGCGATTCCGGTGGGCGCGTCGGCCTTTTCGGCGATGGGGGTGGCCGGTTTGCGCAGGAAGGGTTCCAGCGCGGCGTGCAACTCCTCGGAGCGGTATGGCTTGCGCAAGAATCCGCTCATGCCGGCCTCCTGGCACCGTTGCCGATCGGTTTCCAGGGCGTGGGCGGTACAAGCGATGATGGGAATGCGGGTGTTGGGGAACTGTTCCCGGTCGGCGGCACGGATTTTTCGGGTGGTTTCATAACCGTCGAGTTCCGGCATTTGCAGATCCATCAGCACCACGTCGAAAGGTTGGGTCGAAAGGAGGGTGAACGCCTCGTTGCCGTTGCCGGCCAGGGCCACTTCGTGACCGGCCTGTTCGAGCAGGTTGAGGGCCACCTTTTGGTTGTTGATCAGGTCATCGACCACCAGGATGCGCAATGTCGAGGGGCGTCGGCCTCCCACGCGGCGTGGCGGGGCCGAGGCGGTGACCCGTCCCAGGGCGCGGTTGACCGCGCGCAACAGCGGGAAACGGAGCAGCGGTTCCGAGAAGGGGACGGCATCGGTGAAGGCTTCGGCCAGCAAGGTCTCTTCCACGCGCCGGGCGGGCGGTGCGGTGACCACGGGGCGATTTTTCCAGCCATCGCGCTTGGAGAGTTCCGGCGGCACGGTTTCGGCGTTGCGCAGCAGGTGATAATCGACGATCAGCAGATCATGGGGCGCCTTCGTGTCCGCCGCCTGGCGCAGCACGCCGCCCAACGCCTCCAGATCGGCCACCACCGTGGGTGTGGCGCCGGCCTGGACCAGGAGATCGTGCAGGATGCCCCGTCCGGTGGGATTGTCGTAGGCGGCCACGATGCGCAACCCGGCCATGGGCTGGGTGGGCACTTCGACGCCGCCGCCTCGGGCCTCCATGACCGCCTCCTGTCCCGCCGGCGCGCGGCGTCCGGTGGCGAAGCGGGCCGTGAAGTGAAAGGTGCTTCCCTCACCCAGGGTGCTCTCCACCCAGATCTCCCCTTCCATCAGATGGGTGATGCTGCGACAGATGGTCAGCCCCAGACCGGTGCCCCCGTATTTGCGGGTGGTCGAGCCATCCACCTGGGTAAAGCGGTCGAAGATCTGATCCAGGCGATCCGTCGGGATGCCGATGCCGGAGTCCGACACCGAGAAACGCAACAGCACATGGCCATCGTGCTCCTCGGAAGCGCGCGCCACGTTGAGGAGCACCTCGCCCTTTTCGGTGAACTTGATGGCATTGGCGATCAGATTGATGATCACCTGGGAGAGTCGCAGCGGATCCCCCACCAGGGTTTCGGGCAGATCCGGGGCGATGCGGCAGTGGAAGCCGATCCGTTTCTGATAAGCGCGGATGGCCATGGTTTCGCAGGCGGCGCCGATGCGGCCATGCACGTCGAAGGGGATGTTCTCGAGCTTGAACTTGCCGGCCTCGATCTTGGAGAGATCCAGGATGGAGTTGATCAGATCCAGAAGGGTCTGCGAGGCGTTCTGGACGATCAGGAGGTTGTCGCGTTGCACCTCGGTCAATTCGGTGCCGAGCACCAGATCGGTCATGCCGATGATGGCATTCATCGGACTGCGGATTTCATGACTCATGTTTGCCAGGAATTCGCTTTTGGCGCGATTGGAGCTTTCCGCGACCTGCAGGGTCTCTTCCAGGGATTTGAGGAGCTGTTTGCGATCGGTGATGTCGTGGAGAAAGGCGGTGAAGATGGTATCTCCATCGAGCATGTCCGAGGTGAGCGCCATCTCCATGTCGATGATCGCGCCATCCGCGCGCATGGCGGGCGCCTCGATGCGGCGGCGCAGGGTGCCGTTGCGGTCGGTGCCGGTGGTCTTCCACTGTTCCATGCCGGAGATATGGCCAGCCCGTTGATCGGGGGGGATGATCAACTCGACCACGGTCTTGCCGATGGCCTCATGGGTCGCGTAGCCGAAGAGCTTTTCCGCCGCCGGGTTGAAGCCGATCACGCGACCCTCGGCATCGGCGGTGATGATGGCGTCGAGGGCGGAGTTGAGGATCGACCCGAGCCGTTTTTCGCGACTTTTGAGCTGTTCGTGGGCCTCCATCAAACGGCTGGTGCGTTCGGCCACGAGGTTTTCGAAGTGGACGTTCTTTTCGATGATCTCGATGTTCTGGGATACCCGGCACAACAGTTCCTCGTCGCGGAACGGCTTGGTGAGGAAGTCGTTGGCGCCGGCCTTGAGGAACTGGGTGGCCATGTCGGTGCTGCCGTGGGAGGAGAGCCCGATGATGGCGGTGCGATCGCGGGTGTGGCGGGGTCGGATGCGTTTGATGAGTTGAAAGCCGTTCATGCCCGGCATTTCGTAATCGACGAGGATCAGGCGCACATCCGGGTGTTCCTGGAGCCGTTCGAGGGCCGATGGGCCATCGGCGGCCTCGAGCACCTGGAAGTTGCACCGTTTGAGGAACTGTTGGACATGGTGGCGTGAGCTTTTGGAGTCATCGACGACCATGGCCTTGATGGCGGCGTTTTTGCGGAGCCGGTCGATGAAGTAGAGCACCGCGTCGATGCTGCTGGCGTTGTCCTTGATGAAGTAGTCGAGCACCCGTTTGGAGACCACGCTGGCGCGCACGTCGTCCTTGATTTCGCCGGTGAAGACCACGGAGGGGATGTTGAGGGACTGGATGAAATCGACGATTTCGCCGTTGGGGGCGTCGGAGAGATAGAGTCCCAGGATGCCGAGAAAGAAATCGCTCCCCTCCTGGCGCACGATCTCCTTGGCCGAGGCCATGGAGGCGGCCCAGAAGACCTGGAAATGCAGTTCCGATTCGATGCGTTGCCGCAGCAGCGCGGCAAAGCTTTTGGAACCTTCCACCAGGAGGATTTTTTCCACGGGTGCTCCCGAGTTCGAGTAAACGCCTGAACCGCGCGGCGCGGTCCCAAATTTTGGCAATTCTGGAAATATACACCATTACCGCGAAACGGTCGCTGGGACAAGTGTTTGTTTTGGCAATTATAGTATAAATGATATCCATTTGCGGCGATTGATCGTCTCAAGGAGGCGGGCCGGTGCCGGGTTTGCCGCTGGGCAACGGCTGGGGGGCGGAAAACGCCATGGATTTTCTTGGACCCGAGGGGCGGTTTCGGATAAACTTATCTCAGACGATCGCCACCAGGAGATGCGCCATGAGCAGCCTTGTCATTCCGTTCGATACGCTGGCCTTTGTGAAGAAGCTGGAGACCGCCGGTGTCCCCTCTCCCCAGGCGGAGGCACAGGCGGAAGCCTTGTCGGATGTGTTGCAGAAGGTTGAGGAGTCGCGGCTGCAAGAGTTGGCCACGAAGGGGGATGTTCTCGCCGTTAAGAAGGAGGTCGAACTGGCGAAGGCGGAATTGCGCAAGGAGATCGAGGCCGCCAAAGTGGATACCATCAAGTGGGTGATCGCGACAGGAATGATCATTCTGGGTGGGGTGGCCACGATCAACCGTTTCTTCCCGCCGCTCTATCACCTCCCCCCCGCCCAGGAACTGCGCCTGCCAGCCCCTCCCACGACAGCGCGCTGATTTTTTTGTCCTCCACTCCCCCGCCTGCCACCCATCCCGTGGGCCTCCCTTCCGCGCGGATGGCCGTTGATTCATCCCGTCCACGCACCGCGTCTCCCTTGACGCCATCTTATTCGCGTCATCTCCGCCACAGACGTTCTTGAAGAACTCCCCCGTCCCGTTGCTTGCAAATAACCTCCCGCGTCACCCCGCCACCACGATTTTCGGATCCGTCCCGCACAAGGTTATATCCTCTGATCCGAGCGCGGCATCAACAGCCGGATATCCAGATCTTGAGAGATGCCGCATGACTACCGTTGATCCTGTTCGAGTTGATTGATATGCTTTGAAATGGGATGATGAAACTTTTTGATCCTTTTTTCGGAGTAGTTATTAATGAACGTGGAGGATTGCGGCAGAATCCACTCCCTCGTGTTCAATTAAGCGAACAGTCTATGTTGAGATGCCTTGTAGTATTTACTTGAAGCGGAGCGGAAAATGGCAAATGTCGCGCTGTCGGAGATGATCGTTCAGTTGCGGTCGGAGTTGGAGAAGGCCCAAAAAGAGGGAAGTGACAAGGATATTCGCTTTGCCAAAGGAAGAGCAAAAGGTTCAAGAGCATTTGTTGAAAATTGCTCAAGCCCATTTTGGTAATTTGTTGAGTGACAAGATTCTGATACAAGCTGCCGCGCTGGTGGCCAGGCACAGAACCAAGTCCGTTCAAGCGCATTGGCGGCCACTTCCCGGTCAGGCGGAGTTGATCGATCTGTTGCGCAGTGTATTCGAGCAGGCCGGAGTGGCTTTTGAGAAACAAAAGAGCGTGCTTGACACCGTGGCCCCCTTTGTTTTGGCCAAGGATCCGGCGGCGGCACGGAATTGGTCGGAGTCCGGGAAGTGAGCAGGCGGGCGCTGCTTGGCCATGCCGATCTGGTGCGACTGGCCGGATCCTTGGACGCGGAGCGCGTGGAGGAACTGGCCTATCTGCTTGGCTATGAGAGGGAAATCAAGCCGACTCTTGCACCACCACCATCCCGGATTGAGGGCGAGGATGGCGGCAGACCGGTTAAGGAATTGCCTCGGCAAATTCTGGCTGCGCCTTTGACACCGGACTATTTTTGGAGACAGGAGCGCTTCACCATCCAGTTGAGTGATCCAGAGTTAAAGAAACGCCGAGATATCAAGCCTGAAAGTCAACGAGTGACTTATCCAGGCTGGCGGGCACGGCCCGTCATCGCGCCACCCTTTCAACCCCTGGCTCCCTGGCGGGAGTTGGTCGTGCGGTTGCGTCATGCGCTCGGTGCCGTTGGCATGGGACCAGAGATCGACATCGACCGGGTTGTTGCTCGCATCAGTGCGGGCAAGGTGCTCGATCGATTGCCGCGCGTGCCGGTGTTCCGTTGGAGCGGTCGGTTGCAGGTGATCCTGGATCGGGGTCGCCGGTTGATTCCCTATTTCGACGATCAACGTTACGTTGCCGCCCATCTTCGGACTTTGGTGGCCTCGTCTGATTTCATGCCGGCCATGATGGGGGACGGGGATGACATGCCTCGCTCGTTTGCCAAACACGGGGAGGAGATCCCCTACCAGTGGCCACAGCCTGGCACCCCGGTGCTGGTGATGGGTGATCTGGGGTTGCTGGCTGCGTCAGGGGGCGCAAGCCATTATTGGCTTGAGTTCGGGCAGTGTTTGCGAAGGGAGGGATGCCGTCCCGTGGTTCTGTTCCCTGGGGATCCCGTCAGATGCCCAAGGGAGATGGTCGAGGTCTGGAGCGTGGTGCCATGGGAGCGTTCCGGAAGGTTGTCGCTGGTGGATTTTAAGGTGGAACCGGTTCTGCTATTGTTGCGCCTGCTCTCCCCGGCTTTGCGCATCGAACCCGGATTGCTGCGCGCCGTGCGTCGGCTTCTGCCCGAGGGCACGATGGATGCCGGTGTTGAGGCCGAAGTGTGGCAGCACCCCTGGTTGAAGAGCGCCTCTCCCGCCGGAGCAACGCTGAATGCCCGCCAACAGTTGGTGTTGCGTCGAGAGTTCGTGGAGTGGGTTGGGGATGAGCTGCGCCAGGAAGTGGCGCGAACGATTCGGGCGTGGCGGGCCGAACTGCCCGAGGAGATCTGGTTCCGGGAGTTGTTGTGTCTGGACCCGGCGGCGCAAGCCGGTATTCCGGGCTTTGATCTGGAGGATGCCCGACAGTACGAACGGGCATTTTGCGCCGAGTTGAGCGGGACCGGAAAGGGTGTTACGCCGCATGGCCTGGATCTGATTTGGCAGGAGGCGAGCGTGGCACCGGCCTCCCGCTATTTCTGGTACGATCCCGAGGTCGGGTCCATGTTGGTCCAGTTGAACCATCGGTTGAACAGGGACCGCCCGGATTATCAACTACCTGAGGGGGTCACCCCCGATCAGATTGGCCCGGATCCAGAGGACCAGCCGATTGATATCCAGGTAATCCAGATCGGTTCGGAACTTCACCTGAGAACCTCTCAACACGACGTGGGGAGTTTTCTCGCCCGGATCCGCACCGTGAATGGGTTGGTGACGGTGGGTGGGGTTGAGGAGGGAGAACCGATACTCGATACGGATAATGCGCCATTTTATCAAGGTGGTGATGATGCACCGTTTTACAAGGGTGGCGATGACGCCCCCTTTTGGAGTGAGGATGATAAGGCTCCGTTTTGGAGTGGCGACGAAAAAGCTCCATTTTGGAAATTCGGTCACTCCCGCTCCAAGGGTGATCCCGCCTTCTGGAAATCCGGCGCGCCGCCTGCCTGGGCGGACGCCTGGGGATGGGACGAGTATGGCGCGTGGGTCGAATTCGTCGTCAAGGGGGTGCGCCAGCGCATGCGCTGGATCCCGCCGGGGGAGTTCATGATGGGCTCGCCGGAAGACGAACATGACCGGTATCCTGACGAAGGTCCACAGCACCGGGTGACCATCCGGGCCGGATACTGGCTGTGCGATACCGCTTGTACGCAAGAGATGTGGCAGGCGGTGATGGGGAGTAATCCCAGCCATTTTCAGTCCCCGGATCGCCCGGTGGAGCAGGTGAGTTTTGAGGATGCGCGTGCGTTTTGTAAACAATTGGAGTCACTTCTGCCCGGTTTGGGCTTGGGTCTGCCCAGTGAGGCGCAATGGGAGTATGCCTGTCGGGCCGGGATCACGACACCGTTCTCCTTTACCACCACCACCATCACCACGGAGCAGGTGAATTTTGATGGTAATCATCCCTATCTCCCGGATGATGCGAAGGGTGAGTATCGTGAGACGACCGTGCCTGTGACCTCTCTTCCTGAGAATCCCTGGGGGCTGTATGAAATGCACGGCAATGTACAGGAGTGGTGCCAGGATACTTGGCATGAAAACTACTCTAACGCACCCAAGGATGGGAGTGCCTGGGTGGATGTGAATGTTGATAGCCACGTGTTGCGTGGCGGATCTTGGAGTTCCTTGGCTCGCGTCTCACGGTCGGCATTTCGGCACTGGTACGATCCGTTGTATCGCTTTGATAATATTGGCTTCCGCTGTGCCCGAGTTCAGCAAGCTCAAGCTGGAGGCAAGGAGCAAGCCGAGCCGGTCTCTGCGGAATGTGTCAATGAAAATGAGACACTCGTCTTCAGAATTTAATGTCGAGGCC
>JADGAY010000028.1 GCA_015231775.1 Magnetococcales bacterium
AACGGGAGCGGCACGGCAAGCCCCGTCCGGAGCAAGACCACATAGGGGGGCGTTCTAAAGACGGCCCGTCCAGCCCCCGGGTAGGTCGCTACAGATGTCCGGCAACGGCCATCGCAGAGGAATGACCGTCCCCCCGTCTCCCCACGGGACAAGGTTGCGGGGGACAAAACCCGGCTTACAGGCCCACTCCGGTCCTTTTTTTCCGCCTTTTCACCAGACTCCAGGCGCGCATCTTGAAAAATGGACGCCCATCCTGGTCCACGACGCGCCTATCCTCTCTTTTGCCAGACTTTTGAGTCGATTTTCCATCCAGGTGTTTTGCCTGTCTTGACCGGTTATCGGATCGGAATCTATAATCTCGGATGCGTTAATTGATCCGTGACTCCAGTGGAGGCGCGCACGAGAAAACGTGAACCGATTCAATTCGGCGAGCGCAGGCGCATCCCGTTTTCTTCATCACACTGTCCCAACAAGAAAGGATGGGCGGCTTGCTCGAGGCCACCGAACACGCGGCCCATGACGACTCCGGGGGCCACCGCGCCGTCATGCCGGACGAAACCATCCAGGCGCTCGCGCCTCGACCGGGTGGTTGCCTGGTCGATGCCACCTTCGGCTCCGGCGGTCACACCCGTCTGCTGCTCGCCGCTTCGGCCCCGGATGGTCGGGTGATCGCCCTGGATCGGGATCCGGAAGCCGTCGAGCGTGGTCTGGCCCTGGCCGCCACCCTTGCGGGCCGGTTGGAGATGATTCACGCACCGTTTGGCGGGTTGGCCACGCATCTGGGCAGCCTCGGGTTGATCGGGCGGATCGATGGTGTTCTCTTTGATGTCGGGGTCTCCTCGCGGCAACTGGATGTCGCCCAACGAGGCTTCTCCTTTCGACTGGATGGACCTCTGGATATGCGCATGGACCCCTCGAGCGACGGCCCCACGGCGGCGGATCTGCTCAACCGGCAGAGCCCGGAGACGTTGACCCGGATGTTTTGGGATCTCGGCGAGGAGCGTCATGCCCGTCGGGCGGTGCGCGCCATCGTGGCGCGGCGGACGCGGGAACCGTTTGCCACGACCACCCAGTTGGCCACCCTGCTGGAGCAGAACCTCCCCCATGCCGGACGCATCCATCCAGCCACGCGGATCTTTCAGGCGTTGCGCATCGCGGTGAATCGGGAACTCGAAGAGCTGGAGAGCGGTCTGGACGCGGCGTTGCAAGCGCTGGCGCCGGGTGGACGGGTGGCGGTGATCAGCTTTCACTCCCTGGAGGATCGCATCGTCAAGCAGCGTTTTCGCGCCTTGACCCTGCCTCCCCCGCCCCCGAGCGGTCCGGCGGCGCTGTTGCCCATCCGACCGGCCCCATTCAAGCCCGGTTTCCGTTTGCCCCATGTCCGCCCCATCGTTCCGAGCGACGCGGAAATCGCCACCAATCCGCGCGCGCGCAGCGCCAAACTGCGGGTCATCGAACGGGTCGGTGACCCCTTGCCGCACCAGGAGCGGGACGGATGAAATCCCCCTGGATTCTGCACACCCTGTTGACCATTCTGCTGGTGATCACCGCCGCCATCACCATCGCCTCGCGCATGTGGATGCAGGAGGCCCATCGCGAACTGGAGAATCATCTTAAAAAACGGGTACAACTGCTGGATCAGGAGCAGGCGCTGCGGGTCGAATGGGTGGCACGCACCGATCTGAACACCATCGAACGTCGGGCCAAAAAGGATCTGGGCATGCGCCCGATGCGACCCGATCAGTGGCGCGAGGCACCCGAGTGAGCACCGGCAGGAAGGTCAGTCGCCTGGGGGGCATCCTCGCCGGCTTGCGGAAACTGGGCGGACTCCTGCCACGGACGGGCAAGCGGTCCCGTTCCGGTTCATCTTCCGGGCCGTCCGCCTCCGCTCCCCTGCCCTCGCCGGCCCTCACCCCGGAACGGTTGAAGCCACGTCCCGGCGTTCGTCCCCCCGAGACCGTGAATGTGGGGATGCGCCTGAGGTTCCTGCTCGGATTCTTCATGCTCGCCTTCACGATCCTGGCCGCCCGCGCCGTCGATCTGACCGTGGTGCAGGGGGATGATCTCCATCGTCGCGCCCTGCGACAATATCAAAAGAAAATCACCGCCCAGGGCCATCGGGGACGCTTTCTGGATCGGCGCGGCCATACCCTGGCCATCAGCCTGCCGGTGCGCTCCCTCTCCGTGGATATCGATCAGGTGCACGATCGGCAGCAACTGGCCGATCAACTCGCCCCGATCCTCGGCATGGAACGCTACTACCTGCGCTCCAAGCTCAAACGGGCCAAGGTCGGCTCCTACCCGATCATCGCCCGGAAACTGCCGCCGACCATCATTCAGAAGATCCAGCATCTGAACAATCCCGCGCTGTTCTTCATTCCGAACATGCAGCGCTACTACACCCTGGGGGAGATCACCGGCCACATTCTCGGGTTCGTCGGTTTCGACGGCAAGGGGGCGGAGGGGCTGGAGAAGGTATTCCAGAAGGATCTCGAGGGGGTGTCCGGTACCCGCATCATCACCCAGGACCGCATGGGACGGGTGATGCCGACGGTCAAGAACATCACCGACGCCAAACCCGGTCACGACATCGTGCTGACCATCGACTCCACGGTTCAGTACATCGCCTATCGCGCCCTGTTGCGCGGGGTGACCCGCAGCAAGGCCAAGGCCGGCTCGGTGGTGATCATGGATCCCAAGAGCGGCGATATCCTGGCCATGGTCAACCAACCGGCCTTCAATCCGAACAATCTTTTGGAGAGCCATTCGGACACCCGTCGCAACCGGGCCATCCTGGATGCCTACGAGCCGGGTTCGACCTTCAAGATCTTCACCATCGGCGCGGCCCTGGATCTGGGGCTGATCAAGGAGAACACGGTCATCAACATCGAGGGTGGCCGTTTCACCATCGGGGATCGCACCATCCGTGACTTCCACGTCGGCCCCCAGAGTCTGACCGTCAGTCAGATCATCCAGAAGAGTTCCAATGTCGGCGCGGCCAAGATCGGCCTGTTGATGAAACACGACGTGCTCGAGCAGTACATCCTCAACTTCGGTTTCTCGCGCCCCACCGGCATCGAGCAGACCAACGAAGCCCCCGGCTCCATGGCCGACATCACCCACTACCGGTTCGTGGGACAGGCCAACCGCTCCTACGGCTACGGGGTGCTGGCCACCCCGCTCCAGATCACCAGCGCCGCCTCCGCCGCGGTGAACGGCGGTCTGTTGCGTCCCCCGCACCTGGTGGCCGGACGGATCATCGATCACAAGCAGACCGCGATCCAACGCCCGGAGCCCAGACGGGTGATCTCCGAACAGACCTCCGCGACGCTGCGGCGCATTCTCACCACCGTGGTCTCCACCGAGGGAACCGCGGCCCAGGCCAAGGTGGCCGGCTACACGGTCGGCGGCAAGACCGGCACCGCCCGCAAGGCCTCGGGTCGTCAGGGGTACATGGGGGGGAGTTATTTTGCCTCGTTCGTGGGCATGATCCCGGCGGAAGATCCCAGGATCGTGATCTTTGTCGGCATCGACGAACCGGACACCAAGCTCTATTACGGGGGACTGGCCGCGGCACCGGTCTTCCGGGAGATCGCCGAGGAGATCCTGCCTCTGCTGGCGGTGCTCCCCACCACACCGGCGGAACTCAAACTGCCCCCGCTTCGGGACGAGGCCAAACCCATGCCCATGCCCGATCCGCCCGGCGCCAGACCGGCGCCGCCCACCCCGACAGCGGAGGAAGAGTCCGTGGAAAAGAGAGGCTACAAAGGGCTCTCCCTGGCCAATGCCTTGGAAAAGGCCCAAGGACAGGGCGTCGTACCCAAAATTTCCGGATCAGGTCGCGTGGTCCAGGAGAGCGTCGGAGAGGAGGGCGACCTGCGCCTGGTGCTCGAATGAGACTCTCCCAACTGCAGCAAGCCACCCGTGGCCAGGAATTGAACCGCACCGGCGCGGATGTCAAGATCACCGGATTGTGCGCGGACTCCCGGGCCGTCACCCCCGGCGCGTTGTTCGCGGCCCTGCCCGGCAGTCGCGCGGATGGAGGGGGCTTCATCGACGCGGCCATCGCCGCCGGTGCCGTGGCGATCCTGCACGACGGGAGCCGGACGCTTCCGGTCCCGAGCCTGATCCACCCGGAACCCCGGGCGGCCCTCTCCCATCTGGCGGCAGCCTTTCACGGCCATCCGGCGGATCATCTCACCATGCTGGCCGTCACCGGCTCGAATGGCAAAACCAGCGTCGCCGGAATGGTCGAGGCGATCCTGCATGCCGCTGAAATCCCCACCGGGGTGATCGGCACCACCGGCATCCGCCATCCGGGTGGCACGCAGGGCCCGTCCCTGACCACGCCGGATCCGATCAGGTTTCAGGCGACCCTGGCCGCGATGCGCGCGGCGGGTTGCCAGGCGGTGGTGGCCGAGGTCTCCTCCCATGCGCTGGATCAAGCGCGCACCGCCGGCATCCCCTGGCAAGCCGCGGCCTTCACCAACTTGAGCCGCGACCATCTGGACTATCACGGCACCATGGAGGCATATTGGCTGGCCAAGCGCCGGCTCTTCCTGGACCCGCCGCGTCCGAATGCCGCGATCATCAATCTGGACGACCCGCAAGGTTTGGAGTTGGCCAAAGTCTGCCGGGAGGCGGGCCTCCCGGTGAGCGGATTCTCCCTGGAGGAGCATCCGGAGGCGGAGATCCGCGCCGAGGCGCTGCGCCTCGACTGGCTGACCACCGGCTTCGACCTGATCACCCCGATGCAGAGCCGATCCATCACGCTCAAGACCTCGGGCCGGTTTCAGGTCGCCAACGCCCTGACCGCCGCCGCGCTCTGCCGCCGCATCGGCATCGACTTCTCCACGATCGTCGCCGGATTGTCCCTGTTCCAGCCGATCAAGGGACGCATGGAGACGATCCGGCAAGGACAACCCTTTACCATTCTCGTGGATTTCGCCCATACCCCCGACGCCCTGGAGCGACTGCTGTCCACGGTCGTTGAGATCTCCCCGCGGGCGCGGCATATCCTGGTCTTCGGCTGCGGCGGGGAGCGCGATGTCGGCAAGCGTCCGCTCATGGGCGAAATCGCCGCCCGGCTGGCCAGCTTCACGGTTCTGACCGACGAC
Organism: Magnetococcales bacterium; assembly: GCA_015231775.1. Taxonomy (GTDB): domain Bacteria; phylum Pseudomonadota; class Magnetococcia; order Magnetococcales; family Magnetaquicoccaceae; genus Magnetaquiglobus. Next base: position 5,118 of record JADGAY010000028.1, read on the forward strand.
AATCCGCGCTCCGAGGATCCGGCCACGATCCGCGCCGCCATCCGCGCCGGCATGGCCGGGGCCGAGGAGCATCTGATCGAGATTCCGGATCGCGCCGAGGCGATCGGTCATGCCATCGGCATGGCCCGCGCCGGGGATGTGGTGCTGATCGCCGGCAAGGGGCACGAAACCCAGCAGATCCTGGACGATGGCCCGATCCCCTTCGACGATGGACAGGTGGCCCGCGCCCAGTTGGCGGAGATCGGTTTTCAAGGACTCTCCAACCCATGAAGCGCTCCTTCATCCATGCCGCCTGCGGGGCCCAATGGGGATTCGGCGCCCCCTCCGAGGATCCGGAACTCACCGGCATCACCACCGACAGCCGCAAGGTGCGTCCGGGAGAGCTGTTCGCCGCGCTGGCCGGACCGAACTTCGACGGCCATGATTTCATCGATGTCGCCATCGAAAAGGGGTGTGCCGCGCTGCTTGTCAGCCGCCTGCCGGAGAGCGCGCCGTCGGTCCCGGTGCTGCTGGTTGCCGATGTCCTGACCGCCCTGGGTCAAGCCGGCAAGGCCTGGCGTCGCCAGGTGGCCCCCGTGGTGATCGGTGTCACCGGCTCCTCGGGCAAGACCACGGTCCGGGAGATGATCGCCGCCTGCCTGCGGGCCGAATGCGGGCCGCTGCACGCCACCACCGGCAACCTGAACAACCACATCGGCGTGCCGTTGACCCTGTTGGCCATGCCCGCCGACTGCCGGGTGGCTGTGATCGAGATGGGGATGAGCGCGGCGGGCGAGATCGCTTTTCTCGCCCGTTTGGTCCTCCCTTCCATCGGCGTGGTCACGAATATCCAGCCCGCCCACCTGGCATCCTTCACCGGTTTGCAGGCGGTGGCCGCCGCCAAGGGGGAGCTTCTGGCCGCCCTGCCCGAGGAGGGGTGGGGGCTGGTCCCGGCGCTGGAACCGCAACGCCCGGTGTTGGAACAATCCGCGACCGGCTGCCGGCGGCTCACCTTTGGTCCCACCCCCGAGGCCGACATCCGTTGGGTGGATGATCCCTCGACGACAGAGGCGGACGGAAGACGGCGCGGGACGATCCTCTGGCCGGATGGCGCGCGGGCGGAGGTCGATCTGGGGGTGTGCGCCCCCCATCGGCTGGTCAATGCCCTGGCCGCCGCCGGTGTGGCCCGCTTGGCCGGCGCCTCCCCCGAGGCGATCGGCGCGGCCCTCGCCGCCTTCCAGCCCCTGGCCGGACGGGGGGCATCGCTGGCCGGACCCGAGGGGCGGATCATCCTCGACGACACCTACAACGCCAATCCCGGCTCCATGGCCGCGGCACTTGCCACCCTGGGCTCCCATCCGGCCCCGCGCCGGGTGGCCATCCTCGGGGACATGCTGGAGTTGGGCGCGGAGAGCCTGGCGCTGCACGCCGGTCTGGCCCGTGACATCGCCCAAAATCGCGTGGATCTGGTTGTGACCGCCGGGATCCACATGCGCGCGCTGCACGAGGCGCTCCTGCGCGAACTGCCGGGGGTCGGCGCCCATCACGCGGATGACCCGGCCAACTGGTTGGAACACCTCTCTTCTCTGCTCCATGTCGGCGACGTGATCCTGGTCAAGGGATCACGGGGCATGCGCATGGAACGACTTGTCAAGGATCTGATGAATCATGCTGTATAATCTGCTTTATCCATTGAGCGGCCACTGGACGGTCCTGAATCTCTTCAAATACATCACCTTCCGGACCATCGGCGCGATCCTCACCGCCCTGATCCTATCGTTCATCGTCGGACCCTGGATGATCCGCGCCCTGGGCCGGCTGCAAACCAACGGGCAACCGATCCGCACCGACGGACCCAAACGCCATCTGCTGGAAAAGGGCGGCACCCCCACCATGGGCGGCGCGCTGATGCTGTTGGCGATCACCGTCTCGACCCTGTTGTGGGCCAATCTGGCCAATCCGTTCATCCACATGGTGCTGTGGACCACCCTCGGCTTCGGGGCCATCGGCTTCTGGGACGACTACAACAAGGTGACCAAACGCAACACCAAGGGGGCGCCGGCCTCGGTGCGTTTTCTGTTGCAATCCATGCTCGCCATCGGCGTGGCCCTCTATCTCAAGCTCTCCTCGCCCGGGGTCTTCGGCGCCCTGTCGGTCCCCTTCTTCAAGGATCTCAATCTCGACCTGGCCTGGTTCTTTCTCCCCTTCGCCATCCTGGTGATCGTCGGCTCGAGCAACGCCGTCAACCTCACCGACGGCCTCGACGGCCTGGCCATCGGCCCCACCATTCTCACCGCCGCGAGCTTCATGTTCATCACCTATCTGACCGGACATGCCAAATTCGCCAATTATCTGGGCATCTCCTACATCCCAGGCGCCGGAGAGCTGACCATCTTCTGCGGCGCCCTGGTCGGCGCGGCCCTGGGCTTCTTGTGGTTCAACACCTATCCGGCCCAGGTGTTCATGGGGGATGTGGGGTCGCTCTCCCTGGGCGCGGCCCTGGGCACCATCGCCATGGCCACCCGCCATGAGATCGTCCTGGCGGTGATCGGCGGGATCTTCGTGCTCGAAACCTTCTCGGTGATCATCCAGGTCGCCTCCTTCAAGCTGGTGGGCAAGCGGGTCTTTCGCATGGCCCCGATCCATCACCACTTCGAGCTGAAAGGGTGGGCAGAACCCAAGATCATCGTGCGCTTCTGGATCGTCTCCATCATCCTGGCCCTGATCGGCCTCTCGACCTTGAAGATCCGCTGATGAACCACCCATCCCCACCCGTCGGCGTCATCGGCCTGGGTCGCTCCGGGAGCGCGGCGGTCCGTTTCCTGGCGGCACGCGGGTGCCGCGTGGTGGCCTGGGATGCCAATCCGTCCACCCTCGCCCCGCTCGCCGACCTGCCCGGCGTCACCCCCCTTGCCGGCGCCACGCCACCGGTGGAGCCCCTCTCAGCCTGCGGAACGCTCCTGCTCTCGCCGGGGGTGCCTCGCGCGCTACCTGAGATGCGGAAACTGATCGCCGCCGGGATCCCGGTGGTCAACGATGTGGAATGGCTCCACGCCCATGTCCGCGCCCAGCGTCCGGAAGCCCGTTTTCTGGCCATCACCGGCTCCAACGGCAAATCCACGGTCACCACCCTGATCGGCCTGATGCTGCAACAACAAGGGATCGCCACCGCCGTCGGCGGCAACCTGGGCATGCCGGCCCTCTCCCTCTGGGAGGCCGCCATCGACGCCTATGTGCTGGAACTCTCCTCGTTTCAGCTCGAGAGCATCGCCGCGTTTCGCGCCGAGGTGGCGATCCATCTCAATCTCACCCCGGACCATCTGGATCGCTACCCGGATCTGGCCGCCTATGGCGCGGCCAAGAGCCGCATCTTCGCCAACAGCCGCCCCGGCGATCGGCTGGTGATCAACGCCGATGATGCCAATCTGGCCGCCGACATCCACCGGGCGGACGCCATGGGGCTCGGGGTGATCCCCTTCTCCGTGGAACGGGTGGTTCCCGGTGGGGTGTACGCCTCGGAGGGTTGGTTGATCGACGGGCGCGGCCCCACCCCCCTGCCCCTCCTGCCGCTTGAGACCATCGGCATCCGGGGGATCCACAATCAGGCCAATGCCGCCGCATCCGCCGCCGCCGCCCTGGCGTCCGGGGTCTCCCCCGAGGCGGTCGTCTCGGTGCTCCAGAGCTTTCCCGGACTCACCCACCGCATGGAACCCGTGCGCACCCTCGACGGGGTGACCTACTACAACGACTCCAAGGGGACCAATGTCGGGGCCACCCTGATGTCCCTGCAATCGTTCCCTGACGTGGCCTCCGGTGGCGGGGTGATCCTGATCGCCGGCGGACGCGACAAAAAGGGGGCGTTCGCCGCCCTGGCGCCGGTAGCCCGGCGGGTGGTGGCGGAGGCGATCCTGATCGGCGAGGCGGCCAACGACCTGGCCCGTGCCCTCACCGATGGTCCGAATCTCCACCGCGCCGCCAGCATGGTCGATGCGGTTCGACTTGCCCGAAAACTGGCCCGTCCCGGCCAGGCGGTTCTGCTCTCGCCGGCCTGCGCCTCCTTTGACATGTTCAAGAACTTCGAGGATCGCGGCGATCAATTCCGCGAGGCTGTCCATGAGCTCGTCTAAACCCACCACCCCGTGGCGCGATAAATACACCGAGGAGAACAAGGGCCTCGGCCACATCGATTTGTGGCTGGCCGGAACCGCCTTTGTCCTGCTGCTGGTGGGTCTGGTGATGGTCTACTCCGCCTCGACCCCCATTGCCCTGAAGAAATACGACGACTCCACCCACTACGCCCTGCGCAACGCGGTGTTCGCCCTGGCCGGACTGGCCGCCATGGCCTGGCTGAGCCGCATGCCGATCCCCACCATCCGCGCCTTGAGCCGTACCGCCTTCTGGGTGTTGATCTTCCTGTTGGTGCTGGTCTTCGTCCCCGGCATCGGCATGGAAGGGGGTGGCGCGCGCCGCTGGATCAATCTGCGCCTCTTCACCCTGCAACCCTCGGAACCGTTCAAGGTGGCGCTGATCCTGTATGTCTCCCACCTGCTGGCCCTGGAGCCGCAACGGGTGCGCTATTTCAAGGAGGGGCTGTTGCCGCTGCTGGGGCTCTTTGGCCTGGGGGCGGTGCTGTTGATGGCCGAACCCGACTTCGGGGCCACCCTGATCTGCGGCATGGTGGTGATGACCGTGATCTTCATCGCCGGCATGCCCCTCTCCTGGATCACCGCCGTGGCCGGCGCCGCCATCCCCCTGGCCGCCGCCGGGGTGATCATGGCCCCCTACCGCTTTCGCCGCGTCACCTCGTTTCTCGATCCCTGGGACGACCCCTTGAACAGCGATTTCCAACTGGCCCAATCCCTGATCTCCTTCGGGAGCGGCGGGGTGATGGGCGCGGGATTGGGCGAGGGACAACAAAAGCAGTTCTACCTCCCCGAGGCCCACACCGACTTCATCTTCGCGGTGATCGGCGAGGAGCTGGGGCTGATCTGGATTTTGATCATCATCTCCCTGTTCGCCCTGCTGGTGTGGCGCGCCATGCTCATCGCCCGCTTGAGCGACGATCTGTTCGTGCGCCTGAGCAGCGCGGGTCTGACCACCCTGATCGCCTCCCAGGCGATCGCCAACATGGCCGTGGTGATGGGACTGCTGCCACCCAAGGGGTTGACCCTGCCGCTGGTGAGTTACGGCGGCTCGTCGATGGTGATCACCCTCTCCTGTGTCGGACTGCTTCTGGCCTTCTCCCGCACCGTTCCGGCCCAGAACCGGGGCGGGGCCTCCAGCCGGGATGGATCGGGATGAGCCCAGCGGGGAAAAAGCTGCTGTTGGCCGGGGGCGGCACCGGGGGACATCTGTTTCCAGCCCTGGCGGTCGCCGATCTCTGGGAGGCGGGTGGCGGGGAGACCCTCTTTGTCGGCGCCGAAGGGGGGATGGAGTGCCTCCTGATCCCCCAGCACGGCAAAAGGCTCAAGACCTTGCGGGTTGGCCGACTCAAGGGGAGCGGCGCCGTGGCCCGGATGCGTACCCTGCTGGGCATCCCCGGCGCGATTCTGGCCGCGCGGCGGGTGCTGCGGGCGTTCCAACCCCACGCCGTGCTCGGCATGGGGGGCTACGCCTCGGCCCCGGCGGTGATCGCCGCCCGTCTGGCCGGCATCCCCACCCTGCTCCACGACCAGAACGCCATCCCCGGCTTGACCAATCGCCGTCTGGGACGGTTCGCGGACCGCATCCTGACCGGCTTTGCCCAGGCCACCCGTTACTTTCCGCCCGGACGGGCGGTGGAAACCGGCAATCCGGTGCGCGAGGCCCTGGTGCGCGACGTGCCGCCCCTGACACCCCCGGCGCCGGGTGAGCCCTGGCAGATCCTGGTGTTTGGCGGGAGCCAGGGGGCGCGGATCTTCACCGAGGTGGTGCCCGAGGCGTTGACCCGCCTTCAGCGGGAGGGATTTTTTCTCAAGGTGCGCCAGCAGGCCCGTCCCGAGGATGTCGAGGAGGTGCGCGCCGCCTACCAGGCCGCCGGCATCGAGGCCGACATCGCCCCGTTCTTTTCGGAGATGACCCGCGCCTATCGCGAGGCCCATCTGGTGATCAGCCGCGCCGGGGCCTCGTCGGTGGCGGAACTGGCCGCCACCGGGCGCCCGTCGCTGCTGGTTCCCTACCCCTTTGCCGCCGACGACCACCAGACCGCCAACGCCAAACCGCTCACCGATGCCGGTGGAGCCTGGACCCAGAGGCAAAATAACTTTAACGTATCCTGGCTGACCACGTTTCTGGCCGAACGACTCCGGGAGCCACGCTCCCTGGAAGAGGCCGGCCAACGGGCGCGCGCCTTGGCCCGTCCACGGGCCGCGGCAGACATGATGGACGAAATTCTCCAACTTCTGGCACGCCAGGGAAACGGTTGAGCGATGTACGATAAGATCCGCAGGCTCCATTTCGTCGGTATCGGCGGCATCGGCATGAGCGGTATCGCCGAGGTGCTGCTCAATCTGGGCTATCAGGTATCGGGCTCGGACATGGCCGAAAATGCTTCGGTGATGCGTCTGAAGGGTCTGGGCGCCGACATCCGCATCGGCCATGCCCCCGAACATGTGCGGGATGCGCATGTGGTGGTGCGATCCTCAGCCATCACCACCGAAAACCCGGAGATCCGCGAGGCCAAACGGCTGCGCATTCCGGTGGCGCGCCGCGCCGAGATCCTCGCCGAGTTGATGCGCATGAAATACGGCATCGCCATTGCCGGCACCCACGGCAAGACCACCACCACCTCCATGACCGCCACCCTGCTCGGCGAGGCCGGCATGGATCCCACGGTGGTCAACGGCGGGGTGGTGAAGGCCTTTGGCAGCAACGCCCGTCTGGGCACCGGCGATTTTCTGGTCACCGAGGCCGACGAGAGCGACGGCACCTTCCTGAAGCTCTTTCCCACCATCGCGGTGGTCACCAACATGGATCCGGAGCACATGGAGTTCTATCAGAGCTTCGATGCGGTTCGGCAGGCCTATTTCACCTTTGTGGAGAAGATCCCCTTTTACGGACTCGGGGTGCTCTGTCACGACCATCCCCAGGTGGCGGCCCTGGTCGGACGCCTGGAGGAGAAACGCCTGATCACCTACGGCCTGACCGAAGGGGCGGATCTGCGCGCGGTCAACCTCCGTCGCGAGGGTGGACGCACCCGCTTCGAGGTGCTCTTGCGAGATCCGGACGGCGCGGGAACCGCCCGCTCCCTGGGGGAGCTGGCCCTGCCGGTCCCCGGCCATCACAACGTACAAAATGCCCTGGCCTCCGTGGCCGTGGCCCTGGAGCTGGATATCCCCTGGGAGGCGATCGTCCGGGGCCTGGAGCGCTACAAGGGGGTGCGGCGGCGCTTCGACATCCTCAAGGAGAGTCCGGAGCGGGTGATCATCGACGACTACGCCCACCACCCCTCGGAGATTCGCGCCACCCTGTCCGCGGCCCGTGAGGCGTATGGCACGCGCCGCATCGTGGCGATCTTCCAGCCCCACCGCTACAGCCGGGTCCAGGATCTGTTTCCGGAGTTCCTCACCTGTTTCGCGGATGCGGATCTGGTTCTGGTGGATCGCATCTATCCCGCGGGCGAGGCGCCGATTCCCGGTCCCCTGGACAAGGGGGGACAAACCCCGCTGGTGCGCGGCATCCGCGACAAGTGCAGCGTGGAGACCCAGCCCCTCCCCGGCGGCGAGAACTGGCGCGAGGCGCTCGAGGCCCTGCTTCGGCCCGGTGATGTCACCCTGTTTCTGGGTGCGGGCAGCATCTCCCACCGGGCGCGCGATTTCGCGGCCTCGTGACGACGGCGCATGGACCCGTTCGCCCCGTTCGCGCTCACCCTGCCGGTGCGACGCGATGTGCCCCTCAAGCCGCGCACCACCTGGCGGATCGGCGGGCCGGCACGCTGGCTGATCACCCCGGTTGATGGGGCCGAAATCGCCGGATTGCTCGCCGCGTGGCCGGAAAACCTGCCTCGGGTGATCCTGGGAGGAGGGAGCAATTTGTTAATTTCCGATAAAGGTGTCCATGGTGCAGTTATGGATTTGACCCAGGGCATGAATCGGATTTATACTATTACCGAATCCTTGATCGCCGACTCGGCGTGTCTCGTGCATGCCGACGCCGGTGCCACCACCCAGGCCCTGGCCCACTTTGCCAGACGACTGGGGTTGACGGGCGCGGAGTTTCTGGCCGGCATACCGGGCAGCGTGGGGGGTGCGTTGCGCATGAACGCCGGCGCCCACGGCGGTGCGATCCGGGATCTGCTCGTGGAGGCGGATCTGATCGATCCCGCGGGTGGGATCCACTGCCTGCCGGAAGCGGCGTTGGGGATGGGGTATCGACACTGCGGCATCGACGCGGCATGGATCTTCACCGGGGCCCGGTTTCGTTTCAGGCCCGACGACCCGGCGCGGATACGCGAGCGGATGCGTGCTTTCAACCAGCGACGGCGACGGTCGCAACCGTTGGCGTGGCCGAGCGCGGGCAGCGTGTTCAAGAATCCCCTCTCTGGACCCCTGGCCTGGGAGTTGTTGGACCGGGCCGGCTTGCGTGGCATGCGCGTCGGGGATGCCCAGGTGTCGGAGATGCATTGCAATTTTTTCATCAACCTGGGCCAGGCCACGGCCAGGGAGATGCGCGAACTGATCGATCGGGCGCAACAGACCGTGGCCGATCATGCCGGTATCCTCCTGGAACCGGAAATCAAATTCGTCGGATGGGAGTGAGCGTGACGCCATGCTGGAGCAACTCAAGCGCGCCCTGGCCGAGGGACAACGAATCGCGGTATTGATGGGAGGCGCCTCCCCGGAGCGTGCGGTGAGCCTGCGCAGCGGCGCGGCCCTGATGACCGCCCTGGAAAAGCGCGGCTGGAATCCCCTCGCCATCGATCCGGCCAACGGTCGGGAGTTGCCCGAAGCCCTGCTGAAAAACCGGGTGGCCGCGGCGGTGCTGGCCCTGCACGGCGAGTGGGGCGAGGATGGCACGATCCAGGGGTTGCTCGAAACCTTGAGCATCCCCTACACCGGCTCGTTCGTGGGCCCATCGGCCCTGTGCATGAACAAAATCGCCAGCAAGCGCCTGTTTCGGGATGCCGGCCTGCCCACCCCCGCCTGGGAGGAGGTGGTGGTCGATGGCGCGGAGAGTCTGGCCGCATTGCCGGATCTGGCCCTCAATCCGCCCTGCTTCGTCAAGCCCATGGCCACCGGGTCGAGCGTCGGCATCAGCCGCGTGGACGATCGGGAGGGGTTGAAGGAGGCGCTCGGTATCGCGGTGCAAGCCTCGGGAACCGGTAAAGCCCGCATTCTGGTGGAAGAGGAGATCATCGGACCCGAGTTGACCCTGGCGGTCCTCGATGACCGGCCCCTGCCGCTGATCGAGATCCGACCCGCAGGTGGATTTTTCGACTACAACGCCAAGTACGCCTCGGGAGAGACCCGCTATCTGATCCCGCCGGAGAGCGTGGACCAGGCGACCCTGGAGCGCGCCACGCGCATCGGCCTGGCGGCGGGTCGGGTGGCGGGATGTCGCGGACTCTACCGGGTGGACCTGATGGTGGATGGTGATGGCACCCCCTGGGTTCTGGAGATCAACACCCTGCCGGGGATGACCGCCACGAGTCTGGCCCCCAAGGCGGCGGCGGCCAGCGGCATCGCCTTCGAGGCGTTGGCGGAACGGATTCTGGCAGGTGCCGGATTGGAACGATGCCGCGCTTCTTTTTGAGCCTCCTGCTCCTGCTCCTGGTGATCTTCGCGGGACGGCAGAGTTGGGAGATGCTCAAGCGGTCGAACTGGTTTCCGCTCGAGACGATCCACATCCGTGGATTGGTGAACATTCCGAATCAGGTGGCGGTGGGGGCGATGGAGACCCCCAAGGGGGCCAACCTGCTCGCCATCGATCCGGAGACGATTCGCACCCGCTTGCAGGCGTTGCCGTGGATCCACGCGGTGCGGGTGAAACGGATCTTTCCGTCCACCCTGACGGTCACCCTCTCCGAAAAGAGCGCGGTGGGGCTGAGTCGCCAGGGGGAACGGCTGATGGTGCTCGACGAGTACGGCATGCCGATCAAGCCGTTTGAAAAGGGAGATCCCCTGCTGCTGCCGGTGATCACCCCCCTGCCCGGTTCACACCAGGCGGAACAAGCGGTGAAATTATTGAATTTATTGGATAAACAGGCATGGATCAAAGACCAGGTCTCCGAGGCGATCGGCATGCCGGGTGGTGGATGGACCCTGTACACACGCAAGGGGGTCAAGCTATTATTATCGAATCGTGCGGAACAGGAACTTAGCCTCTTGCATAGGTTACAGAAACGTTACAAGATATTGGATCTGCGTATTCGCCAAGTTGAGCTGCGCATCGCCAATCGGATCGCCATCCGGCCAGAAACGGTCCCGGAACCTCCACGTCCCGATAAAAGCGATCTCAAACGCGCTCCGACCACCTGATCATCCGGACGGTTCGACCGATCGCCCGGAAAGAGACGCGAGGTAATCGCGCCTATGCGGTTCATAAACATTGCGCTGAGCGCGACAGGCGCCCCACGGGGCACGGATCAACACAAGATTTCGGGTTGAGCATGCCCAAACAGGACCAAAACCTGATCGTCGGCCTGGACATCGGGACCACCAAGATCTGCTGCGTGGTCGCCGACGTACAACCCGACGGACGTCTGGATATCATCGGCATCGGCACCCATCCGTCACGCGGTCTGCGCAAGGGCGTGGTCATCGACATCGACTCCACGGTGGAAAGCATCCGCATGGCCATCGAGGAGGCGGAGATGATGGCCGGGGTGGAGATCAACATGGTCTTCGCCGGCATCGCGGGTGGACACATCAAGAGCGGCAACTCGAATGGGGTGGTGGCCACCCGCGAGGGCGAGGTCACCCAAAGCGACGTCGTCCGCGTTCTCGACGCCGCCCGTGCCCAGAGCATCCCCATGGATCGCGAGATCCTGCATGTCATTCCCCAGGAGTACATTCTCGACGGTCAGGACGGCATCAAGGAGCCCCTCGGCATGCACGGGGTGCGCCTGGAGGCGCGGGTCCACATCGTCACCGGCGCGGTGGCCTCGGCCCAGAACATCGTCAAGTGCGTCAACCGTTGCGGCCTGGATGTGGGCGACATCATCCTCGAGCAACTCGCCTCCTCGGAAGCGGTGCTCACCGCCGACGAGAAGGAGCTGGGGGTCTGTCTGCTCGATATCGGCGGCGGCACCACCGACATCGCCATCTTCTCCGAGGGGCACATCAAGCATACCGCGGTTCTGGCCATCGGCGGCGACCATCTCACCAACGACATCGCCGTGGGACTGCGCACCCCGACCCGTGAGGCCGAACAGCTCAAACGCAAATACGGTTGCGCCCTGGCCTCCCTGGTCTCCCCGGACGAGACCATCGAAGTGCCGAGCATCGGCGATCGCAAGGCCCGCTCCCTGACCCGCCACATCCTGGCCGAAATCATCGAACCCCGCGTCGAGGAGCTGTTCACCCTGGTCAACCGCGAGATCGCCCGTTCCGGTTTCGACGAGCACATCGCCGCCGGCGTGGTGCTCACCGGCGGTTCGTCGATCACCGAGGGGATGGTGGAGTTGGCCGAGGAGGTGTTCAACAAGCCGGTGCGGCGCGGCATGCCCCACGGCGTGGGTGGCTTGACCGACGTTGTATCGTCACCGGTCTACGCCACGGCGGTCGGACTGGTGCAATTCGCCAGCCGCAACGAGCGGGAGATGGGGCGTCGCATGCAGCCCGAGCCGGGTGGAATGCCCATCAAGAACGTGTTCCAGCGCATGAAGGATTGGTTCGGCGGTTTGTTCTAGTCTGGCAAGGGCACGCCCTTGAGGATTGACTTGGTTGATTTTTCCCGGACTTTCAGGTTTATTTGAGCGTTATCTTTTTTGAAAAGAGGATCTTCATTCATGGCCATCGAATTCGAGACGACGTCAGAGCCGTTGCAGCGCATCAAGGTCATTGGCGTGGGCGGTGGGGGTGGCAATGCCATCAACAACATGATTCAAGCCCAGCTCGAAGGGGTGGAATTCATCGTGGCCAATACCGATGCCCAGGCCCTGGCGCGCAACCTAGCCCCGACCCGGCTGCAAATCGGCACCAACATCACCCGTGGACTCGGCGCGGGGGCCAAACCCGAGGTGGGGATGCGTTCCGCCGAGGAGAGCCGTGAAAGCATCAAGGAGGCGATGCATGGTGCGGACATGGTGTTCATCACCGCCGGCATGGGTGGTGGCACGGGAACCGGCGCCGCGCCGGTGATCGCCCAGGTCGCCAAGGAGTTGGGAATCCTGACGGTGGCGGTGGTCACCAAGCCGTTCGGATTCGAGGGTCGTCGGCGCATGCAGTATGCCGAGGAGGGGTTGAAGTCGCTTCGCGATCACGTTGACACGGTGATCACCATCCCCAACCAGAAACTCCTCTCCATCGTCGGCAAGAACACCACCATTCTCGAAGCGTTCCGCAAGGCCGACGACGTGCTGTTGCAGGCGGTACGCGGCATCACCGATCTGATCACCATCACCGGTCTGGTCAACGTGGACTTCGCGGACGTGCGCACCGTGATGGACGAGATGGGTCATGCCATGATGGGTGCGGGCGAGGCCACGGGGGACAACCGTGCCCTCGAGGCGGCCACCAAGGCCATCTCCAGCCCACTTCTGGACGAGATCTCCATCCATGGCGCCCGTGGCGTGCTCATCAACATCACCGGCGGGTACAATCTGGCCCTGCAAGAGGTGGACGATGCGGTGACGGTGGTCAAGGACATGGTGCACGACGATGCGATCATCGTGGTGGGCGCGGTGCTCGACGAGTCGATGGACGATTCGGTCCGGGTCACGGTGGTGGCGACCGGCATCGGCGAGGCCGAGCAGGTGGCGTTCCCAAGCAAGGAGAGCATCACCAACAAGACCCAACCCACGAAGCAGCACGCCATTCAGCGTGGCGCGGCTTTCAACAAGGCCCAGGTCACCGCCAAGGAGATCGCCCTGGAGGGTGTGGATCCCAAAAAGAGCAACGTCCGCGCCCTGCGTCGTCCCATGCGCACCCTGGACGATTTCAACAGCCTGGAGCAGACCAACAACGAGGATGCCCTGGACATCCCCACCTTCCTGCGCCGGCAGATGGATTGACGCCTCACGCCTCATCCAAGGTATGCAAGCAAGGCGCTCCCGGATCTTCGGGAGCGCTTTTGTGTCCGTGGAACCTCCAACCCTGGATACCATGGGCGCGCGGGCCGTACCTTTCGGACATCCAATCCGTGGTGCCGAGGCATGAAGGCTCTTCCCCCGAATTCATCCCCATCGCCTATTCGGATTGCCATGCAGATACTCACGGATATCAGAAAGTCGTTTCAGTGGCGAAGCTCGGCACTCGCCCGGCATCTTTTCTCCAGACTCCCCCTGTTTGCCAAGAAATGGTTTTTCAGACAGGCCGTGTATCACCCCTTAATGGTCAGGCACCGCTCGAACAGCCTCCACACCTTGACCGATATCTATCTGGAATTGCGAACCTTCTGCAACAACACCTGCCCGTTCTGCGTCGCTTCTCGCGATCCCCGTCCTGACCAGAGCATGCCTTATGAGCTGTATGAGAAGATCATCCAGGATCTGGTGGACATGCAGTTTGATGGGACCATTCACTACTATCAAACCAACGATCCACTGGTTGTGCGCGATTTCCCCCGGTTTCTCGCGCACGCCAAGCAACGCCTGCCAAACGTGCGCCATTATGTCCTGACGAATGGTTTGGCGCTGAATGTCAAGAACGGTCGCGCCATTCTGGAAGCGGGTTGTTCGGTTCTCTCCATCAACGTCTATTCCGACAACCCGGTGCTGGTCATCCCAAAGAATATTCAGCGCTTTCTCGACGAGGTGTTGTTTCAGATTTACCCGCGGGAGAGTCAAAGCGTGCCCATTCAGGAATGCAAGGATAATTTTATCTTCAAGACCCAGAGTTTCGCCTTGTATATCCGTCGCAGATGGATGAACACCATTCTCTCGCCACGGGTGGGAACGGCGCCAAACTATCCGGTCGTGACCAAGGACGAAACGTTCCTGGGGTTCTGCGAGATGCCATTTACCCAGATGACCGTGACCGCCGACGGCAGAGTCGGACGTTGTTGCAATGATGCCTTGATTCCCATGCCCATGGGCAACGCGCGCGATCAGACGTTGCAGGAGATCTGGAATGGCGCGTCGTATGAACGGTTACGAGCGGAACTTCTGCGCAACAACCGGCATGCGGATGAATTTTGCCGAAAGTGCACCAGCTTGGGTTTGCACTCCTGGCGTCCTCATACAACCATGCAGCGCTTCTGCAAGGAGTGGTCGGATCAGTGGAATCCGCAACCTGACGCAACCGAGGATCCCTGACCCAAAACCGGCATCTGAGACTCAACCGCGACCATTTTACCCGCCTTGGGAGGGTGGAATCCCCCTATTCCCCTGTCAGATTTTTTCTTCTCCCAGGGAAACTATTCCGCTATAGTGGAACTTTTGATTCATGGATGTTAAGTTTCCGTTGGTGTGTTGGCACTATAGTTGCTTTAATCTGCCATGTCTGACACCATGGGAGACGCCTGACAGAAAGTTCGGCAAAACTTTGACGTCCGTTTGCCGCCCATGTGCAGCGTCCCACGGATGCCCGTGAAAGAGATGGGTCCCAACAACGGAATCAAACTGAAACGGAACCTAAAGACATGCTTTTTCAACGCACCCTCAAGAATACCATCCGTTGCACCGGGATCGGTCTGCATGGCGGCAGCAAGGTCTACCTGTCGCTACGCCCGGCACCGGAAAACACCGGCATCGTATTTCAGCGCATCGACCAGGGCAACGCCCTGATCCCCGCGCGGGTTGAAAATGTCGTCGATACCCGACTCTGCTCCACCATCGCCAATGCCGATGGCGTGCGTGTCTCCACGGTGGAACATCTCCTGGCCGCCTTCGCCGGACTGGGCGTGGATAACGCCTACGTCGATCTGGACAGCCCGGAAGTCCCCATCATGGATGGCAGCGCCGCCCCGTTCGTCTTTCTGATCCAGTGCGCCGGCATCGTCGAACAGCGCGTGCCCAAAAAATGGCTGCGCATCAAGAAATCCATCTCCGTCACCCACGAAAACAAACGGGCGTCGTTCCACCCCTGCGATCACTTTCGTCTAAGCTTCCACATCGATTTCGATCACCCCCTCCTCGAGGAGCAGGGCGTGGAGATCGACATCACCGAAACCACCTTCATCAAGGATATCAGCCGCGCCCGCACCTTCGGTTTCCTCAAGGATCTGGAAACCCTGCGCGCCAATGGCCTGGCCCGGGGCGGCTCTTTGGACAACGCCATCGTCATCGGTGATTTCCGCATCCTCAACGAAGGTGGCCTGCGCTACGAAAAAGAGTTCGTGCGTCACAAGATCATCGATGCCATCGGCGACCTCTATCTGTTGGGGCGTCCGATCCTGGGCCATTTCAAGGGGGTCCGCTCCGGTCACGCCATGAACAACCTCCTGCTGCGCAAACTCCTGGCGCGCTCCGATGCCTGGGAGTTGGTGGAGTCCGCCGAACATGCCCCATTCCAGGAACTCGTGCAAAATGCGGTGCCGCGCGTGCTCCAACCTGCCGTCGCCTTCTCCATGTAGCCCGCCCCTGGGCCGCTTGCCGCCATCCATCCGCCCGGCGATCCTCGGCGTCTTCCTGGTGACGCTGATGATCGCCGGCTGCGAAAAACCTCGCTCCGAATCCCCCACCCCGATCATTCAGGTGGCCGAAGCCTTTATGCAGGGGGAAAAACTCCTGGCGCGGGTGACCCTCGAACCCTCTCTCCTGGAACGCCTCGGCGAAAACCTCCAGCAGGGCGAACCCCTGCTCGCCACCTACCGCTTCCGCCTGATCCGTAAGCACCCGTGGCTGCCGCATGCCCAAGTTCTGGACAGGGAGATCCTGCGCCATGTCCGCATGCGCCTGATCACCGAGCGCTACGAACTCCAGGAGAACCAACAGCGGCTGGTTCACTACACCACGGACGAGAGCGAGGCGTTGCAATTCATCGGCAATCCGCGCTTCCTGCTGCTCCACCCGCGCTTCCGGCCCCTGCCCGATACCGGCTACCTGCTGCAAACCCGCGTCTCCATCACCCATGAGGGGATGTCGCGCATGTTCCGCTTCCTCGACCGCTGGCTCACCTGGCATCAACCCATGGACTTCTTCCATCAGTCGGAACTGCCATGAAACGGTTCACCTTTCCCATTCGACACATCTACCTGCTCCTGGTCCCCCTGGTGGTGGCGATCATCACCTTTTTGACCGCCCAGGGGTTGCGCGGCGCGGCGGCGGTGACCAGCGGCGATTACGGCGTGGCCTTTCTGATCCTGCTCTACGTCAACCTGTTTCTGGCCCTGGCACTCGGATTCCTGGTTCTGCGCCATGTGTTCCGGCTCTGGCTCGACCGGCGCCAGCGGCGTACCGGCTCGATGCTGCGCACCCGCATGGCGTTGATGTTCGTGGCGTTGTCGCTGCTGCCCACCCTGATCATCGCCATCCTGTCGGTCAATTTTCTCAACCGCGGGGTGGACTCGTGGTTTTCGGACCGGATCGCCAGGGCCATGGATACGGCTCTGGGGGTGTCGCGGGCCTACTACCGGGAGAGTCAACGCAACGTCCGCCATGATGCCGAGGGGATCGTGCGCAACCGGGCGGTGGCCTCGGCCCTTGCCCTGGAGGACAACGAGGCGGTCGCGGCGATTCTGGAGGTGGAACGCAACGCCCGTGGACTCGACGAGGTGATCATCCTGCGCCCGGATGGCACCAGCATCGCCAAGGCGGGGGGACTGCCGTTCGACCCGCTGCCCGATCTCGACGCCCTGACGGAGGGGGGATCGCGGGCCCTGGTGGTCACCAGCGACGCTGGCGACCGGGTGCGGGCCTTCGTGGCCCTGGACGACAACTATGTACTGGCCACCGGTCACTGGATCGACCGGCAGATCCTCGGCCAGTTGGAGAACATCGAGGCGGTCTACGTCGATTACAAGAATCTGCGCGCCTCCCACGGCCTGCTCAAGGCCAACCACACGGTCACCCTGGCCCTGATCGCCCTGCTGTTGCTCCTGGCCGCCATCTGGTCCGGGTTCCGCATTGCCGATGACCTCACCGATCCCATCGCCGAGTTGATCATCGGCGCCCGCAAGGTGGCCATCGGCGATCTCACCGTGACCCTCTCGGTGACCGGCGACGACGAGTTGGCCACCCTCATGGCCGCCTTCAACGCCATGACCCGCAAGCTGCAAGAGAACCACGAGGAGCTTCAGGCCACCAACGCCCTGCTTGAGGAGCGGCGGCGCTTCATGGCCGCGATCGTGCAACACATCTCCGCCGGGGTGATCAGCGTCAACCGGGGCGGCGAGATCACCCTCATGAACCCAGCCGCCGGCGTGCTTCTGGGTCTGGACAGCCAGGGGGTGATCGGCCAGCACCATCGCGCGGTACTGCCCGAGGCGATGCTGGCCCCCCTGGTCCGCCGCGACGCGCGACGCGCCACCAACGGCGGCGCGGAGCCCCCGCCCGCCGAATCGGCCATGCAGTTCCAGATGCAGATCCAGGGCGCGGATCGTATCCATACCCTGACGGCGCGGATCACCCCGCTGGTGGATGGCTCCGGCGATGGCCAGGGGTTCATCGCCACCTTCGACGACATCTCCGACATCCTCCTGGCCCAGCGCTCCCACGCCTGGAGCGAGGTGGCGCGCCGCATCGCCCACGAGATCAAGAATCCCCTCACCCCGATCCAGCTCTGGGCGCAACGGCTGCGGCGCAAGTACATGAAGCACCAGTCCGCATCGTGTCCGGATTGGCAGGTGCTCGACGAGGGGACCAACGCCATCATCAGCCAGGTCGAGGAGTTGCGGGTGCTGGTGAACGAGTTCTCCACCTTCGCGCGCCTGCCGCGCCCGGAGTTGGCCATGAACGATCTGCATGCCAGCATCGGCGAGGTGTTGCAACTCCACCGCGCCGAATTGGAGAAATTCGCCCTCACAACCGAGTTCGCGCCGGATCTGCCCCTCTTTCCCCATGACCGGGGTCAGTTGAAACAGGTCTTCACCAACGTGATCTCCAACGCCATGGCGGCGATTCGCGAACGCGACGAAGCGCGCAATCTTGCCATTTGCACCGAGGTTACGGAAAATGGCGAAGGGGTGCGGATTCAGATCGCCGATTCCGGCTCCGGCATCCCGCCCAAGGATCGGGATCGCGTCTTCGAACCCTATTTCACCACCAAGGCCACGGGAGTCGGATTGGGCATGGCGATCGTCAAGAAGATCATCGAGGATCACGGCGGCACCATCCGCATCCGTCAATCCCAGTGGGACGGGGCCCTGGTTGAGATCCATCTGCCGCTGACCCAGACCATCTCCCCGCCGCCCGCCGGCTCTGTCGTTTCCTCTCGGGAGCAAGCCTGACCACCATGAACCGCACGATCCTGATCATCGACGACGAGGAACCGATCCGCACCAGCCTGCGGGGCATCCTGGAGGACGAGGAGTATCCGGTTCTCGAGGCCGCGTCCGGGGAGGAGGCCCTGGCGATCCTGGAACAGCAGGAGGTGGCGGCGATCATGCTGGATATCTGGATGACCGGCATCGACGGCATCGAGACCCTGCGACGCATCAAGGCGCGGGAGAAGGGACGCGCCGGCGAGGGAGAGACCCCGGTGATCATGATGTCCGGCCACGGCACCATCGAAACCGCGGTCTCGGCCACCAAGGAGGGGGCCTATGACTTTCTGGAAAAGCCCCTCTCCCTGGACCGGGTGCTGTTGCTGCTGGATCGGGCGATCCGCGCCCATGATCTGGCGCGGGAGAATCGCGCCCTGAAGGCGCAAATGGAGTCCGTGCCGCCGATGATCGGCGACTCCCCGGCCATGTGCGCCCTGGAGGAGAAGCTCCTGCGCGTCGCTCCCACCGAGGGGTGGGTGTTGATCACCGGCGACAACGGCACCGGCAAGGAGGTGGCCGCCCGGCGTCTGCACGCCCTCTCCAACCGCGCGGCGGGACCGTTCATCGCCGTCAACTCGGCGGCCATCCCGGAGGAGTCCATCGAGGTGGAGCTGTTCGGCCAGGAGAGCACCACCCCCAACGGGCAGAAACTGATCCAGGCCGGTCGCTTCGAACAGAGCAATCGGGGCACCCTGTTCCTCGATTCGGTCGGCGACATGTCCTTGAAGACCCAGGCCAAGATCCTGCGCGCCCTTCAGGAGCGACGCTTCGAGCGGGTCGGCGGACGTCGCCCCATTCAGGTGGATGTGCGGGTGATCGCGGCCACCAACAAGGATCTCCAGGAGGAGATCGACCAGGGCCGTTTCCGGCTGGATCTCTACTACCGCCTCAACGTCATCCCCATCGCGGTGCCGCCCCTCAAGGAGCGTCTCGAGGACATCAAACCCCTGGTGGAGTTCTTCATCAAGACCCATCAGGCCACCCTGCCCCAACATCGCACCTTCTCCCCCGCCGCGCTCACCTGCCTGAAGAACTACCACTGGCCCGGCAATGTGCGGGAGTTGAAAAACCTGGTGGAGCGCATGCTGATCATGGCCCCCGGCACGGTGATCGATCCGGAGGATCTCCCCGAGTTCATCCATCTCAAACCCGGCGCCACCCCCTCCTCCACCCCCTGGGACACGCTGCTGGAGAACGAGAATCTGCGCGACGCCCGGGTGGCCTTCGAAAGAATCTTCCTGAAGGCCCAACTGGCCCGTCACAACGGCAACATCTCGCGCACCGCCGAAGTGATCGGCATGGAGCGTTCGGCGTTGCATCGCAAGTTGAAAACCCTGGGTCTGGACTGATAGAATGATCCAGTATGCCACGAGGAAACCACCCCCTGGAGCCGCCCGATGAAGCCACTCGACACGGTGATGATCGACAAGATCCTCATTCAATACGATCAGCAAAAGAAGAACTACCAGGATTTCCTGGAGCGCACCCTGACGCTGATCAAGGAGTTCATCGTGCCCGATGGCCCGAAGATCCATTCCATCGTCGGTCGCATCAAGGAGAAGGAGAGCCTGGTCGAAAAGCTCAACCATCCCAGGGTGCCCTTCGCCACCTTGAGCGACGTGCCCGACATCGCCGGAATCCGCATCATCACCTATTTCGAGGAGGAGGTGCAGCTCATCTCGGAGATCATCCGGCGCGAATTCAACGTCTTCGCCTCCCCCGAGCACCCCAAGGCGCAAACCGTGGATCCGAACCGCTTCGGTTACACCTCGACCAATCTTCAGGTAGGGCTGCTCGACAACCGGCTGGAGCTGATCGAATACCGGCGTTTTCGGGGCTTTCTGGTGGAGTTGCAGATCCGTTCGGTGTTGCAGCACGCCTGGCTGGAGATCAACAAGCATCTGGGCTTCCAGACCCGCGAGCACTGCCCGCCGGCCAGGCAGCGTGAATACGCGCGGGTGACGGCCCTGTTCGAACTGGCGGATCTGGAGCTCAATCAGATCAAGCCCCACGCCTGGCAACCGCCGAAACAGAGCCGCGCCAACGATTCCGGCGCCGAATCGGAGACCCTGCCCCTGTTGCCGGAGGTTCCCTTCGAGCCCCCGCCCACCCTGGAAGGTGAGACGCCGGATCCCCCGATCCACCCATCGGGGGCGGGCAAGCCGGGGCTCCTGGAGCGGGCGGTGCCGAACACCCGCATCAGCGAAGCGGAGATGGAGCGCTTCGTGCTCGACAACCGGTTGCTCAACGCCTACGACCGCAAGATCGCCGACCACTACGACACGCGGCTGATCTTCAAATCCCCGAGCATCGCGGTACTCACCGAGGCCTGCCAGTTGGTGGACATCCCCTCCATCGCCGTGGCCGGGGAGACGATCCGCCACCACGAAAAGTTCATCAGGCCGGTGGCGCGGGTGTTGTTCGGGGATCCGGCCAACAGCAAATACGAACACATCTCCCGTGGCGTGACCCTGCTCGCGGTCTGCGCCACCCTGGCGGCCAAGACCGGTCAGACCAACGCGGTGTTCGGATTCATCACCCGCATCCGCTTCGAGAACGATCCCACCGTCACCGGTCTGGCCTCGGATCTGATCGAGCGGGTGAAGGAGATTCTGGAGTCATGACCAGTCAGGGGGGGGCGACCCGGCGGGTAGCCCCCCGGAGAATGGCGTGGGCGTTTCCCGCCTGGGGGCGGGTCACCCCTGGGTGCGTGCCGTATCGATGCGGCGGCGGGCAAGATCGCAAATCCCCGTTGCTGACCCACTCGGATGAACCGAGCCTCACGCTTGGGAGCCGCGCCCATCCGGTACCAGACCGATCCGTGGCGCTGGCGCGCCTCTCAACAACCCTTCGGTCGAGAGATCCTCATCCAGAGCCTCCCAGTGGATGCCATACCCACCACCGCAGATCTCCCATTGCGCCCGCAAGGCGGGTGTCGCGCTTTCCAGACGGGGGAACCAGGCCAACGGCGCGGAAATGGTACGACCGTCCATCAGTCGCACGCTGATCTCCTCGTCGGTCAACGCCACATCCCGAACACGTTCATCAGCCCTCAAGGCTAAAATACCCACGCCACGCCTCCATCAAGGGTTCGCGCCGTCCCAGCCGTCGGAAGCTGTTTGGCACAAGCCAAACAGCCGATGCGGGCCATGCATGGCCCGCCAGATTGAGCAGCACTTTGAAAATCACGAATCGATTTGTTCGATTCGTGCTGGTTTGGTGTTTCCATTCATGGAATCACCAAACAGCCTCTTCTGAGGCGCGATCCAGTGTATCCTACTGGAGCAAACCGTAAAAAGAAAGCCGACACTCTCGGGGATCGCGAGCCTGTAGCTGCCAATGTTTTGACTCATCCCGCTGGCCCTCTCGACACCAAACGGGCCAGGATAGGGCCAAAACAATCAACGGCGCGTTTCTTGCATTTTGTTTCCAACTCCTCCCCCATGTCCAACGCACGACGCGCGGCACGGGTGACGAGGCGGGGATCACCTCCCCGACATGCCCGTGGGACGCGCCCGATTTCCGGCCAGTCGGAGCGCTCGGCGCCTTGAATTCAAGCTTGGCCCATCCAAACATCGACAAAAGGCTCTTATGAAAGCATCACCCAATCGTGAACAGTTTCTGTTTCTGGTGACCGGCGGCATCATCCTCGTCTTGATCCTGCTGGTGGTGATCTTCAACATGGTTCGATCGCCCGGTGATCTGATCGTCGAAAAGGAGACGCAACCGCCACCCAAGGTGAAGGTCGGGGATCGGGCCGGCGATGCCAACAAATCGGCCTGGCTCACCCAGGTGGCGCCGGCCCCGATCTTCAACACCGACGCCGGCAAGGGGGAGGCCAAACCCGAACCTCGGATCGAGATCGACGCCAAGGATCTCACCGCGCCGGATTCCAATGCCAAGGAGGAGTCCACCAAGTCGAGGGATCCGTGGAGCGCCAAGGAGGCCTCGGCCCTGGAGTCGGCGCGACTGGAGTCCAAGCCTCTACCCAAGGAGGTGGGTTTGAGCACCGCCAAGGCGCCGCCGGCCCCCACCGACGGCCATGTAGCCCCTCCCATGCCGCAGATGGCCACCACGCCAGGCGCCCGTCCCGCGCCACCCCCGCCGGCGCGCGGAGGGGCTCAGGCCCCCAACGATGCCAAAAACGCCGCCGCGTCCAACAAGCCGAACCCTCGGGATCCGGTCGAGGAGAGCGACGCGGGCGAGGAGAACCCCAAGCCGCAAAAGAGCGCACCCGGAAACGGCTTCACGGTGCAGGTGGCCTCCTTCAACGACACCGAGCATGCCGAGGCCCTGGTGGCCAAGCTTTCGAGCCTGATGTTCGAGGGAAAACGGATGCCCACCTTCATCTCCAATCCGAAGGCCGGGGCCAAAACCGTCTATCGGGTGCGTCTGGGCCCCTTCCAGACCCAGCAACGCGCCCAACAGGCGGCCAACATGGCCCAGACCAAAATCGGGGGGGTGAAGGCGGTGGTTCTGAATCCCGGACAGTAACCACCCTCTCCGGCTTGGGCGAAGATCCCCATGGCGGGAGAGGGAGCCCCCCTCCCTCCCCGCCCGCCACCTCCCGGACACACGCCCCGACTGAGTTCCGATAGCGCGATCAGCCGGCCATTTTCCCGCCTGCACGCGAAAATCACTTTTACATCCGCCACCAAACCGCTAAAGTCTACCCTCTGGATTGCCAAGCCCGCGAACATGCACCAGGGATCCCACCGATCTTCGGTGTCCCAACCACCGTTTTGGAACAACCTGGATGAACCCAGCCGTCACGGACGCGACCGACCAACCTGTGGCCCGATTGGAAGGGGTGCGCCACCGCTATGGCCGCCATCTGGTGCTCGCGGGGGTCGATCTCAATGTCGCGCGCGGCGAATGCGTGGTGCTGTACGGGGCCAACGGCTCGGGCAAATCCACCCTGCTGGCGTTGCTCTCCACCAGATATGCCATCCGCGAGGGAGCCTACCACCTCGATGGCCTGGATGTGCGTCACCACGGCCAGGAGGCGCGGGAACGGTTGCTGTTCGTCGGCCATCACACCCACCTGTACGGCCATCTGACCTCGGTGGAAAATCTGCTTTTTTTCAGTGATCTGCGTGGTCTGTCCGTTTCAGAACCGCAACTGCGCCGCGCCCTCGATACCGTGGGACTGGCCAAGGCCGCCGACAAACCGGTGCAGTGGTTTTCCGCCGGCATGCGCAAACGGTTGGCCCTGGCGCGCATGCTGCTCGCCCAACCGCTGCTGCTGCTCCTCGACGAACCCTACTCGGCACTCGACACCCAGGGGGTGAACTGGCTCAACGCCATGCTGACCGACTACTTGAACCAAGGCGGCGCGGTGATCATGGCCAGCCACGACCCGGAACGGGTCGCGGTGCTGCACCATCGTCCCCATCACCTGGCGCGGGGGATTCTCACCCCCCTCGACACCCCGCGTCCGGAGGTGGCCTGAATGTTCAAGGCCATCTACCGCATCGCCTGGAAGGATGTGGCCGGGGATCTGCGCCGCCGCGCCACCCTCTCCTCCATGCTCTTCTTCGCCATCTCGGTGCTGGTGGTGTTCCAGGCCGCCTTCGAGCCGGATCGCAAGGAGGCGCTGCGTCTGCTGCCCGGTCTGCTCTGGGCCACCACCCTGTTCACCACCCTGGTGGGTCTGGGACGGGTGTTCCAGGCCGAGGAGGAGGATGGCGCCTTCGAAGGGTTGCTGCTCGCCTCGGTACCGCGCGGGGTGATCTTTTTTGGCAAGTGGCTCGGCAATCTTTTGTTGACCCTGCTGGTGGAATTCCTGATACTTCCCCTGACCATGGTGCTCTTCAACGTCGATGCCTGGGCGCACATCCCGGCGATCCTGGCCATTCTGGCCCTGGGCACCCTCGGGTTGACGGGTCTGGGCACCCTGCTGGCGGCCATGACCCGCGGCGCCCGCTCGCGGGAGACGCTGCTGGCGCTGTTGTTGCTCCCCCTGACCGCGCCGCTTCTGATCAGCGGCGTGCAGGCGGTGGCGGCAATCCTCGCCACGGATGGCCAGGTGGCGCCCTGGCTGAAACTGCTGGTGATTTTCGATGTGGTCTATCTGGCCATGACCCCCTGGGCCTTCGGTTGGCTGGTGGAGGAGTAATCAGTTGAAATAAGATGAATATTCTCAAGAAAATCCAGCCCCTTGTCGGACTGGCGACCCTGATCGCCCTCGCCATCGGCCTGTGGTACGTCTACCAGGCCCCGGCGGATTTCCAGCAAGGCGGCGCGGTGCGCATCCTCTATATCCATGTACCCTCGGCCAAGATCGCCCTGTTGAGTTATCTTTTCCTCACGGCAGCCTCGATCCTCTACCTCTGGAAACGTTACGAAGGGGCCGACATCCTCGCCGAGGCCGCGGCCTCGGTGGGCGCCGCCTTCACCGTCATCACCCTGGCCTCGGGGTCGATCTGGGGCAAGCCGATGTGGGGTACCTGGTGGGCCTGGGACGCGCGCCTTACCTCGATGCTGGTGCTGCTGATCCTCTACAAGGGGCTGATGGTGCTGCGCCACTCCCTGGACGATCCGGTCAAGGGGGCGCGCGCCACCGCGATTCTGGCCATCATCGGGGCCGTGGATCTGCCGATCATCCACTATTCGGTGGTCTGGTGGCGCACCCTCCATCAACCCCCGTCCCTGGCCACCGGCGAAAACACCGCTGTCCACATCACCGGCCCCCTGCTGCCGCCATTGCTGATCCTGTCGGTGGCGTTTATCCTGTTGGGTCTGTACATGGTAACGGTCAAGGCGCGCCAGATCGAGGCCCGCCGCCATCTCGACGCCCTGGAAGCCGCAAGGATGCATCACGATGAGTGATTATACCCTCTATGTGGCCGCGGTGTATGGATTGGCCATCCTGGTCTATGGTGGCTATACCCTGCGCTGGCGCGCCTCCTACAAAAAACTGGAACAGCAACGCGCATCCCTCTCCCAGGAGTCCCCATGAGCATGCCCATCAATCGTCGGGTCTTCATGATCCTGAGCCTGATTCTGGTCATCGGCTCCCTCGGGGCGTTGGTGCTCTCCTCGTTCACCGGCGCGCTGGTCTATTTTCACACCCCCACCGAGGCCCTGGCCAAGAACAAGGATCTCACGGACAAAAAAATCCGCATCGGTGGCATGGTCCAGGCTGGCACGCTGACCCGCGAGGCCGGCACGCTGAAGATCCGCTTCCTGGTCACGGACGGCAAGACGCAAATCCCGGTCCGTTACGAGGGGATCGTGCCGGATCTGTTCCGCGAGGGACAAGGGGTGGTCGTGGAAGGCACCTGGAAAAACGGACAGGATTTCCCGGCGGATACCATCCTCGCCAAACACAGCGAGGATTATGTCCCGGTGGAGATGAACGAGCAGGGAATCGCCAAATCCAAGGAGTCGCTGCTCAAATCCCTGAAATAATGGCTCCCCCTGGAGATCGTCTGGTCCAGGGGCACGCATGACATCACTCAAGATCACGACTCGGGTCAAACCACCTCATGTGGATCGAAATCGCTCATTTTTCCACCTTGCTCGCCCTGCTGCTCACCGGCGTGCTCCTGGTCGCTCCCCTGGCCGGCATTCGTTGGCAGAATCTGGCCTGGATCCGCGTCGGTCGCCAGGCGGCTTTTTTCACCTGCGGCCTGCTCACCGTGGGCTCGGCGGGCTTGATCATCTCGTTCCTCAATCATGACTTCTCGGTCAAATACGTGGCCGAACACGCCTCCCTGAAACTCCCGGTTTTCTATCTGGCCACGGCCATGTGGGGTGGTCACGAGGGATCGCTGCTGCTCTGGGCCTGGCTGTTGTCCCTGTTCATCGCCATCGCCGCCTGGCGCCACTGGTCCACCCATCCGGTCTCCATGCCGTGGGTGCTGTCGATCCTGGGCGGGGTGCTGCTTGGCTTCCTGATGCTGGTGGTGTTCCTCTCCAGCCCCTTCGAACGGTTGATCTCACCCCCCTTCGACGGACGGGATCTCAATCCGCTCCTCCAGGATCCGGGCATGGTCTTTCACCCGCCGTTTCTCTATCTGGGTTACGTCGGCTTCGCAGTGCCCTACGCCTTTGCCATGGCCGCCCTGATCACCGGCCAGGGGGATGCGGAGTGGATTCTGGCCACCCGGCGCTGGACCCTCTTCTCCTGGATCATGCTCACCATCGGCATCGTCTTCGGCGCCTACTGGGCCTATTATGAACTGGGCTGGGGCGGCTACTGGGCCTGGGATCCGGTTGAGAACGCCTCGTTCATGCCCTGGCTGACCGGCTTGGCCTTCCTGCACTCGGTGATGGTCCAGGAGCGGCGCGGCATGTTTCGAACCTGGAACCTCTTCCTGATCATCACCACCTTCGCCCTCTCCCTGCTCGGCACCTTCCTGGTTCGCTCCGGGGTGCTCTCGTCGGTGCATGCCTTTGCCACCGATCCGGGACGGGGCGTCTATATCCTCATCTTCATGGCCGCCCTCCTGCTCTTC
>JADGAY010000029.1 GCA_015231775.1 Magnetococcales bacterium
TAATCACCTTGTCAAGGCTTGGCACCAGCGTTTCTGATCTGAACGGTTACGAAAAAAAATGCCGCAACAGAAATAACAAGCATGAATTTAATGAAATTTATTGATGAATACATGTTAAGCATTGAAGGACCACTTGAACGATTCAATCCTTGCAAACCCTATGTGGAAAATATTTTCCGTCCTTCAACCCCTTCTTTCATCATGACACCCTTTAAGGACCGCAATAAAAAATATCGTAACATCTCGGCAGAAATACACCACACAGACCATAAAATGATTAAAAGAATTAATTCTACAGAACCGTTTATACAAAATTTATCAATAGTAACCGGGGTTTTGAACGCTGGGCTTTTTGAGGGTGATATTGACTACTCTACACTTTCAATGTATCCAAGAAGCGCTGAAGAGATTGTAGTCAAATTTAACATGTCGTTACCAATCGATCCACAATTGAATGCCATTAAGGAACTCCTAGCAGAAGAATACAATTTTCTTTTGGATGAAGGCCTAATTGACAGCACATCAGCACGAAAATCTAGCAATGATTACAATGATTACCTTCGGGTTTTTGATGCAATAGAGTCCGGAACCGAGAAAAAAATAATAGCTGATGAATTTTTTCCTGGACTAAGTAAACATGAAAACGTGAAAACCGACAGCCCAGGACAAAGAAAGGTAACAAACTACTACGAAGCAGCAAAAAAACTTTCGCAGAAAGGATGGAAACGATTGCTCTGGCTTAAATAGTCCGAGAAGACTATTTTGCTGTGCGTAGTGGTTTTCCAAAATAACAACCACTTCCTATTTAAAGAACACCTACTAAATATAAATATAGTAATTAATATCAAACGCCTATGCTTTCAAACTCGCCTACTCTCATGGTACTAAGAGGTTATCGGTAACTCAAGTACTCTTGGAGATGGTTTATGAAACTCAATGCACCCCCTCCCCCAAACCAGCACGATCTTCATCTTGATCTGCTCGGTCAACGCGAAAGTTTGAACCCTGATTTATACGTCGATGAACGAATCGGGGCTGCGATCCTCGGAGCAACACCCCGACTGCTGCAAAAACTACGTCGTGAAGGAGGCGGACCTCCCTACCACAAAATTTCGAGTCGTTGCATTCGGTATCGAGTCGGGGCGTTGTTCGATTGGATGAACGGCAAGGTCCGGACTAATACGGCGCAAGGTTAGGTGGTAGACATGAATCAGAAATCAGACCAATTCGACAAACAGATACTCAATCTTCCAATCGCCGAAATCAAAATAGGCGAACGTCATCGCAAAGATATGGGAGATATCGCGGCGCTTGCCTCCTCAATTGAGGAGATCGGATTGCTGCAACCCATCGGGGTGGATAAGGATTACAACCTGATCTTTGGAGAGCGACGACTCAAAGCATTTCAGAATCTCGGCAGAGAGACCATTCCTGCGCGCATGGTTGAAGTCCAGGCAATTGTGATTGGCGAACATGCTGAAAACGAGATTCGCAAAGAATTCACCTCTACTGAACGGGTAAGCATCGCAAAGGTCATCGAAGAGCAACTTGGTCGCAGGCAGGGACAGAGGAACGACCTGGAACTTCGTCACTGCGGTGACGAAGTTCGGGGCAGGAGTGACGACATTGTGGCGGAAAAAGCAGGCTTCGGTAGTCGGCGCAGTTTGCGGGATGCCCAGACAGTCGTCGAGAATGGCATCCCTGAACTGAGGGAGGAAATGGATGCTGACCGTATCCCTATTACCGCCGCAGCAGAGATCGCCAAGCTTCCTGAGCATCAACAGAAGGCTGAGCTTGAGCGGTACCAAGCACAACGGGAAAATCAGAGCAAGAGCAAACGGAATGCTTCTCCCACAAACTTATCGGGGAAGCAGGACAATCCCCCCGATCCGCTCAAAGCCATCAAGGAAGAGTGGGAGAAGTTGGGAGCAACCCTTCGGCGCACCTTCTGCGCCTGGGCCTGCCTGAAGCCGATCAAGGAACACCTCAATGGTTTTGATTTCTCGAACCTGCCAGACCAGGTTCGGGAATTCATCTCCCGCACGGAATATACCATCGAGGAGTTGGCCAAGAAAGCCGGCATGGGTTCTTCCATGTTGACCAGTATACTCAACGGCAAAATCGCGCCAGGGGCCTATCCTGACGTTGCAGAGAAGCTCTTGGATGTCATCACCCACTCTGAAGAACACGACGACGTAGAAGGTGTATCATGAAAAACGAAACCGCCCCCGAAGGGGCGGCATCGTCGAACCAAGCTGGGGAGCTTATGTTTGATGATGTCATACAATCTAATGATTTTCAAACCAATCTCTCAGAAGCGCAAAGGTTTCTCGCAGCTTTGAGCGGAACCGAAGCGGTTACGTTTCAGACCTTCGACGACTCCAATACCAAGCGTCATGAGTTGGTCAAGCAGATGCACGGCAGCTTCAAGGAACACGACGAAACTCTGGAGAGGCTTAACCGGCAAGGTGCGGGCATATTCGTTACGATCAACCAGACCGATGGCAAGGGACGGAAGGCCGAAAACATTACCCGTATTCGTGCGGTCTTTCTGGACATGGATGGCTCTCTACTCCCTGAGGCTTGGCCGCTCCAACCGTCGATCCTTGTTGAAACATCGCGGGAGAGATACCACGCCTACTGGTTGCTGAAGGATACGCTCCCCCTGACCGAGTTCAAGAGCGTCCAACAGGCCATTGCCGCCAGGTTCAATGGAG
Source organism: Magnetococcales bacterium (assembly GCA_015231775.1). GTDB lineage: Bacteria > Pseudomonadota > Magnetococcia > Magnetococcales > Magnetaquicoccaceae > Magnetaquiglobus. The sequence continues at coordinate 2,718 of JADGAY010000029.1, forward strand.
ACAAAACAGTTTCTGATCTTGCGCGGGTCATGAGGGTGCCCGGCTTTCTGCATCAAAAAGCCGAGCCATTCCGGTCACGCCTGTTGCAGTGCGATGCCAAGTTGCGTTATGAGGCATCCGAGATCCGGAGGATCTTCCAACCCGGTGTGGGGGCAAAGGGTGATCAGCTTTCCTCCACGCCTCCGTCAGAGGCAACCGCCGGCCTGTCACCCTACATCCAGCGTTTCCTGGAAAATGAGGTGGAACATGTTCGCAACGCACCGGAGGGTGACCGCAATAACACGCTGAACGTCGCCGCGCTCAGGCTGGGGCACTACGTCGCTGGGGGACACCTCCCCCGAGAGACGGCAGAAACCATGCTTCGGTGTGCCGCTTGTGATGCCGGACTTCCAGAGAACGAGGCCATCGCGACCATCAAAAGCGGGATGACCGCAGGGATGCGAGATCCTTGGCGCCCTCCTGTTGATCGAGAAGCCGCCACTCCGTCAGTCACCCGACAGGAACTTCTCAACCGGATTGAACAGAGCAACGACTTCGACGAACTGACCGGTAATATTTTGAAATCCTTAATTGAAAGCATCCACACAGAGGCATCGAAGGCGATTGTGATCAAGGCCCTTGCCAATAAAACAGGCGTCCCTGTGGCTGCGTTGAGGAGAGATCTGCGCGATATGGCGTCCAATAAACGCGAGGAAAGTGTTGGTCATCTCCAAAAGGCGAACGAAGTGCTGGGGGCCATGGGCGGACCTGAAAACATCATCTTTCACGGTTCATTCTTCTGGCAGTGGAGCGGAACTGTTTGGCGCAAGATCGACGACAGAGAGGTGCAGAAAACGATTCACCGAAACCTCGAAACCGAAAACTTTACCAAAAGCGTTGCCGATTCGATCATGGACCTGATCCGCACCGAGGCGTTCCGGTCAGAGCATTGTTTCGACCCTGACGGGGAGTTCGTCAACTGCCAGAACGGTGAGTTGCATTTCGTCGATGGGGCTTGGCGGCTGATGCCGCACTGCCGGGAGCATTTCAGAACGACATTAATCCCCGTGTCCTATGATCCCTCTGCCGTGGCACCACGTTTTGAGCAGTTCCTTGGCGAGGTCTTCCATGGAAACCCCGACGCGGAACATAAGGCGGCGTTGGTCTGCGAGTTGCTCGGGTACACCCTATTGCCGACTGCTCGTTTCGAGAAGTTCGCGCTGCTGATCGGATCGGGAGCCAACGGCAAATCGGTCCTGCTGTCACTCGTTGAGGCGCTGGTTGGTCGAGACCATGTAAGCGCTGTCCAACCGTCGCAATTCGAGAACAAGTTCCAACGGGCGCACCTGTTCGGGAAGTTGGCCAATATCGTCACCGAGATCGCCGAGGGTGCGGAGATCGCCGACGCGCAGTTGAAAGCGATCGTCTCTGGTGAGTTGACGACGGCGGAACACAAGATGAAACCGCCGTTCGACTTCCACCCTGTCGCAACATGCTGGTTTGGGACAAATCACCTGCCACATACCAGAGACTTCAGTGACGCGCTATTCCGCCGAGCCATCGTTCTGACCTTCGATAATAAATTCGAGGGAACCCGCTGCGATCCGCGCTTAAAGGAAAAGTTGATTGATGAACTCCCTGGTATTCTGAATATGGCGCTGAACGGGGGTGCTGCGCTGTTGGGGCGCGGGGCCTTCACTGAGGTAGTATCCAGCCAGGAGGTAAAGGCGGAATGGCGGCGGCAGTCCGATCAAGCCCAGCAATTCATGGAGGAGTGCTGCATCCTTGATCCACAGGCCGAGGTGTCTTCCCAAGAAGTTTGGAACCGATACGCAGAATGGGCATGGTCTTACGGTATCAAACGTTCACTCGCACGCAACACGCTGACCTCAAGGTTAAAACGGTTAGGAGTCGTTGACAAAAAATCCACCGGGGGCCAACGCATGCTTTCCGGAATCGCACTCCAGCCAGAATGGAGTGGCGCAAGTGGCGCAAGTGGCGCACTGTTCTGAGATTCCGCCATGAAGAGATGTGTGTTTATAAAAAAGCTAGAAGGTGAATGAAAGATGATATATATAGAAGAATGTGGGGAGAGTGCGCCACTTGCGCCACTTGCGCCACGCAACCTCTGGCAGGATGCACGACACGTTCGGCGCAGGAGAACATCAGCGCTTGTGCCGAAGGTCAAAGGCGTCATGGACCAACCCCAGGACGCGAGGCAGCACCGTTCAGAATCCGGGCGCAACGGTGCATGCCATGCCTCGCGCGCCTCTCCTGCATCGCGCAGGCGCGTCCTATGTGAGAGATACAGAGAGAACCCTGAAACGCCTCTGAGCGCGTTGTAGAGGCTGAGAACAGGGGTTCGGTGAGATGAGAGCAGAGGTTACGAGCCAAAGGCCGTAGGTTCTCCGACATGATCGGGAAAGCGGCGGCCAGAGGCCCGGAAGTTGGCTAGTCGCACTCTTTTTTTTGGTCATTTCGTTGGCAGGTGGCCGAGACGTGCATGACGCCGCCATGGGAGTACCGTGGCGCGGCAAGACCAAATCGGTCCGTCACTCAATCGGCGATTTTCCAACCACCACCCTCGATCTGGTGCGCCATGTCCCGGCTCGATGATCTGCAGTTCATGCGCCCGCTCCTCCATGCCTTGGGAGGTGCGCCCGTTTCCGGGGCCTGATCGGGATTGGATTTCAGGGAATTTCCTGCTAGTATGATTCCCGTAGCACGGGTGTAGACGTGTTTACCTGAATCATTCCGATTGTCCTGTTGTTGGTGGTCATGAAAAATTTCTGGACCGAAATCACGCCATCCCAGTTCCCCTGGGAGCAGGAGGCGCTTGAGTTCATTCGGCAGCGGTTGCCGGATCATGAACCCTATCGGGCATGGTCCAATTTTGAATTCATTGCCGATGATGGTTCCATCAACGAGGTGGACCTTCTCGTTTTGACCCCGAAAGGCTTTTTCCTGGTCGAGATCAAAAGCCGCCCCGGACGGTTGACCGGCAATGCCGGCACCTGGATCTGGGTGCATGAAGGTCGCGAATATGTTCTGGACAATCCCCTGATTCTGGCCAATCGCAAAGCCAAGAAGTTGATTGCACTGCTGCGGCGGCAGCAGGCCATGAAAAACGAGCGCTCTCCTTTTCTGGAGCCGTTGATTTTCTGCTCCGCGGAAGCGTTGCACTGTGAATTGGATCAGCATGCCCGCACAGGCGTATGGCTGCGGGACCGGGAACCCGAAGCGGCGCGACCAGGAAGTCCGGGCGAAGCGGCGCGACCAGGACGACCGGGCATTCTCCAGGCATTGACCAAGCCTCCAATCGGTTCCGAGGGACGATTCCAGAACATCGATCGTCCCATGGGCAGGCGCATCAGCCGCGCCATGGAGGAGGCGGGCATTCGCCCCTCCAACAAGAGTCGCAAGGTTGGCCAGTATCAACTGGGCACCTTGTTGGCGGAAGAGGACATCTATCAGGAGTGGGAAGCCCAACATGTGGCGTTGGAGAAGACGCGCCGTCGGGTCAGGATCTATCCCGTGGCCTCCAGAGAGAAACTGGCGCGGGAGGCGATCATCCGGGCGGCGCAACGGGAGTTCCAGATTCTGGAGGGAATCGAGCATCCGGGAATCCTGCGGGCCGAAAACTATCTGGAACATGAGTTGGGACCGGCACTCATTTTCGAGCATTATCCGGGATCGGTACGTTTGGATCATTTTCTGATCCGTCAGGGAAAGAGCCTTTCCCTGGATCAGCGTCTTCATTTGGCGCGGCAGATTGGCGAGGCGTTGGCCTATGCGCATCAAAAAAAGCTCATTCATCGCGCCTTGAATCCGCAAAGCATTCTGGTTTTGGAGCCAGACTCTCCCCAATCCCGCATCAAGATTTTCAATTGGCAAACCGCGCGCCGGGATATCGAAGCCTCCACCTCACGGGGTTATACCGCCACGTTGCATGTGCAGGATCTGGTGGAAAACGCTGGTCTGGTCTATCTGGCCCCTGAGGTTCATGCCGATCCATCGGCCAGCGGTGAAGAACTGGATGTCTTTTCTTTGGGCGCCATCACCTTTCATCTGTTTGCGGGATCTCCTCCCGCGACCACCCTCTATGAGCTGGTGGATAAACTGAAGGAGCATGGAGGGCTGCAGATCTCCTCGGTGCTGGATGGGGCCGGGACGAAACTTCAGGAACTCATTCTGTACGCCACCCACCGGGATGCCAGCCTGCGTATCGACTCCATGCGGGATTTTTTGGCTCTTCTGGACGATGTGGAAGAGGAGTTGACCCGGCCCAATGATGGTTCTTTCCAGGGTAATCCCACCGAGGCGAAGGCCGGGGATCTGTTGCCGGGTGGGTGGCTGGTCAAGAAGCGTCTGGGGAGCGGTGCCACGTCGGTGGCGTTTCTGGTGGACAAGGAGGGTCGTCAACGGGTACTCAAGCTGGCCTCCGGGTATGACCAAAACGACCGCATCCGGGAGGAAGCCGACGTATTGAAGGCGATTCGACACTCCTGCATTGTCGATCTGGAAGGCGAAGAGGAGATCGGCGGTCTGCGTGGTCTGCTGTTGCAGTATGCCAGCAAGGGGACGATGGCCGATCGCATTCGTCAGGAGGGGCGTATTCACGCGGAGTTGTTGGAGCGTTTCGGTGGCGATTTGTTGCAGGCCGTCAACCATCTGGAAGAGCATGGCATTTCCCATCGGGACATCAAACCGGCCAATCTGGGACTGGTGGAAGCCGGAAGCAAGGGCAAGTTGCATTTGATCCTGTTCGATTTTTCCCTGGCGCGTGTTTCTGCCGAGAACATTCGAGCCGGCACGCCGCCCTATCTGGATCCCTTTTTGATCGACTCTTCACGACGGCGCTGGGATCTGCATGCCGAACGGTTTGCCGCCGCCATGACCCTGTACGAGATGGCCACCGGGGTCTTGCCCAGGTGGGGGGATGGCAAGAGCGATCCGGCCTTGCTGGATTGCGCCGTCACCATCGATGGCGAACTGTTCGAACCCTCCCTGCGGGAGGGGTTGAGCCGCTTTTTCGCCAAGGCGCTGGCGCGCAGGCGGTGCGAGCGGTTCGACACCTGCGACGAGATGCTCAAGTCGTTCTACCAGTTGTTTCGGGATGTGGAACGGGCCGAACAACGGAGTGGCACGGGTGCGGAAGGGGCGTGGGACCGTTTGCCGGAGACTTTGGAATGGTCCACGCCCATCACCGGACTCCCTTTTTCCGACCGCGCCTTGAGCGCCCTGGAACGGCTGGATCTGCGGACCGTTGGCGATCTCCTGGCCATCCACATCTATCGGCTCTCCCGCATGCGTGGGGTGGGCCGCCAGACCCAGAAGGAGTTGACCCAGGCGCATCGCCTGCTGGCGCACCGTTTTCCGGACCACCATCGGACGGCTCCACTCCGACCCAAAGCCCTTGCCGAGGAGCTTTTGGTTCCGGAAGCGGAGGTGCAGAGTATCGACCTGCTGGTCCGGCAGTTGATTCCCGCTCCGGCGCGGGGGGGGTCGGAGGTCGAACCCCGCGCGCTGGAACTGCACCTGGGGCTGAAGAATCCGGTGGAACTGCCCTTGGCGGCGGCTTTGGCCGCATGGTCCGGTCAGGCCGAAATTGCCCAGGCGGTGGGCGTGACCCGGGGGCGGATCAGTCAGATTCTGGCCAAGGCCCGCATTCGTTGGGCCAAGCGTATCCCGTCGTTGACGGCGTTGCGGAACGAGATTGTCGATCTGCTCAACGGCGTGGGCGGGGTCATGACCCTGCGGGAGATGGGGGATGCGGTGTTGGCGCTGCGCGGTTCCTCCCAGATGGAGCCGGAGCGCTCGCGCACGGCCCAGGCGGTGACCCGGGCTGCCTTGGAGGTGGAGCGCGGCATGCAGTCGCCACGCTGGATCGAACGGCGCAGCGTTGGACAGGTTTTTCTGGCCCTGGACGAGGATGGCCGTGGGCAGGAGCGGGCCGACCATGCCCTGCGGTTGGGACGGGCTGCGGATGATCTGGCGGGTCAGGATCCGTTGCCCACTCCGGCGCGGGTCATGGAGACCCTGCGGGAAGAACGGCTGCCGCAGGATCTCGCACCGCTGTCCGTCACCCGATTGCTGAAGTTGGCGGTCAGCGCATCGCGTGGTGCGGCGCTCTCCAGCCGGTCCGAGATCTATCCCAGGGGGTTGTCTGCCGCGCGGGCCTTGAAGCTGGCCCAGGGGGCGCTGTTGGGCGCGTCGGAGTTGACCATCGCCCAGGTGCGGGAACGGGTGATGGGGCGTTATCCGGAGGCCGAGCCGCTGCCGGATCGCCCCATGCTGGACACGCTGCTGGAGGAGGCGGGGTGCCGGTTTGAGTGGGGTCCGGGCAAGATGGAGGAAGACGAATGGCGCTACAAAGCCATCCGTTCGGATCTCACCACGGTTCATCAGACCACGGTCACGCGTCTGTCACGCTTGTCCAGCGAGGATGGCGCGGTGATTTCAGCAGGGGGTTTCCCCGAACTCCCACCGGAGGTTGCCGATGCCCGTGCTTTCCAGAAACGTCTGGAGAAAGCGGCGCGGGAGGGAACCTTTCTGGCCCTGCGCGTACCGCCCAAAAAAGCGGAAGCGATGGCACGCCGTCTTGAGTCCCGATTCGGATTCACGGTGATGAGCCTGGATGTTCTGATCCTGGAGGCGCTGCGTGAGGTGGCCCGGGAGAAGCGGATCATGCGTTGGGAGGTGATCCTGGAGGCCGATGGCGACCCTCCGGAGAGTCGGAACTGGGGCAACCTGATGGCGTTGGTCAAACTGGCCATCCCCAAGGTGGAGGCGCGGATCAAGGCCGAGAGCGGCACGGTCCTGCTCACCGATCCCGGTCTGTTGGCCCGGTATGGCCGGATGGATCTGATCAGCCGGTTGCAGGAGCAGACCTTGCGGCCCGAGGGGCTGTTCGGGCTGTGGATGCTGATTCCCTCCGACGACCAGAACGCGGGGCCATGCATCAACGGCGCGGCGGTGCCGGTGATGACGCCGGGTCAGTGGGCGCGGATTCCCGATGGTTGGATCAAAGGGCTGCACGCATAGGAGCGAGAACGATATTCCATGATCAACGCCACGACTTTATTGAAAGATCTGAAAAAACTTCTACCCGGTCTGGAGAACGACCTCCGCGCCCGGCTGGAGGAGACCCCCGAAGAGAAGGCGCAGCATTGGACCCACTACCAGGAGGCCAGGGCGGGCGGACGCACCGGGACGACGTGGGAGGCGTGGCGGGATGAGCGGGTGACCCAGGCGGCAGCGGCCTGGCTGCTGGCCGGGGTGTTCGTGCGGTTCATGGAGGACAACGGGCTGATCGATCAACCCTGGCTCTCCGGGCCGGGCGAGCGGCGGCGGTTGGCCGAGGATCGGCGCACCCTCTATTTCCGGAGCCAGCCCAGCCACAACGACCGGGATTATTTTCTTCACGTTTTTGGCGAGGTGGCCAAATACCCGGCAGTGGGGGCGCTGTTTGACCGGCGCTTCAATCCTTTGTGGGGCATGATGCCCAGCGGCGACGGGGCGGCGGGGCTGCTCAACTTCTGGCAACGCATCGATCCGGACTCAGGGGATCTACTGCACGACTTCACCGATCCAGATTGGAACACCCGCTTTCTGGGGGATCTCTATCAGGATCTCTCCGAAAACATTCGCAAAGCTTATGCGCTGCTGCAAACCCCGCAGTTCGTGGAAGCGTTCATCCTGGATCGCACGCTCCGCCCGGCCATCGAGACCTTCGGCTTCGAGAAGGTGCGGATCATCGATCCCACCTGCGGATCCGGGCACTTTCTGTTGTCCGCATTCGTGTGGCTCGCCGGTTTGTGGTTCCAGCAGGAGCCCGGCACCAACGACCGGGAGTTGGTGCAACGAGCGCTCCACAGCATCCACGGGGTGGATCTCAACCCCTACGCCGTGGCCATCTCCCGGTTCCGGTTGCTGGTGGAGGCGCTGCGTTTTTGTCGGATCACACGCCTGGCCGATGCGCCGGGGTTTGCCATGCATCTGGCGGTGGGGGATTCCCTGCTGCATGGGCCACGGTTTCAGGGGGGCGGCATGCTGCAAATGACCCTGGATGCCGAAGAGGATCCGTTGCGCCATGTCTATGCCACCGAGGACAAAGAGGCGCTGCGTCGGATCTTGGGCCAGCAATACCACGCCGTGGTGGGCAACCCGCCCTACATCACCCCCAAGGATGCGAGCCTCAATCAAGCCTACCGGAAGCGCTTCACCGCCTCCTGCCACATGAAATACTCCCTGGGCGTGCCGTTTACGGAACGGTTTTTCGAACTGGCCTTGCCGGGAGCGGAGAACCGGCCCGCCGGATTCGTTGGCATGATCACCGCCAACTCGTTCATGAAGCGGGAGTTTGGCAAAAAGCTGATCGAGATTTTTTTCAAGAATATCGACCTGGACACGGTGATCGACACCAGCGGCGCCTACATTCCCGGCCATGGCACGCCGACGGTGATCCTCTTCGGACGCAACCGCCGCCCCCTGCTCTCCGTGGTGCGCACGGTACAGGGGATTCGTGGCGAGCCCTCCACCCCGGAAGATGCGGCCAAGGGCAAGGTGTGGCGCTCCATTGTGGAGATGATCGGTCAACCTGGATCCGAGAACGACTTTATCAGTGTGGTGGATACGCCCCGTGCCACATTCGCGACCCATCCGTGGAGTTTGGGCGGGGGTGGGGCAGCGGAGTTGAAGGAACTTATCGAGGAAAACTCAAAAACAAAATTGCAAGAAGCTGTCGAGCTAGTCGGTGTATTCGGTATGACCAACGCCGACGAGATTATGTTGGCTCCAGTGGAGACTTTTGCTCGGTATGGGGTTGAAGATTACTCTGTTTGTCGTCTTGTAATGGGTGATCAGATAAGAGATTGGAATATTTTTGAAGGTGAACATGTTTCTTTTCCTTATCGAGAATGTAGTCTTATTGATATCGAAAATTTGCCAGGATTGTTTAAATGGTTCTGGGCAGCAAGAACCATTCTCGGCAAACGAGCCACTTTCTCAAAGAAGACCTATTTTGAGGAAGGGCGGCCTTGGTGGGAGTGGCATCAAGTTGCATTAGAGCGACTTCGCACCCCCCTCTCCATCGCCTTCGCCTTCGTGGCTACCCACAACCATTTCGTGCTGGATCGGGGCGGCAAGGTGTTCAAGCAGTCGGCACCGGTGATCAAACTGCCGCCGGGTGCCAGCGAAGAGGAGCATCTGGCCCTGCTGGGGCTGTTGAATAGTTCCACGGCGTGCTTTTGGATGAAGCAGACTTTTCACAACAAAGGAAGTACTGTAGACCAAAGGGGCGCTCGACAAACCACAGTCGAGTTTGAAAATTTTTATGAGTTCACTGGAACAGGGCTAAAAAGTTATCCCATTCCAAGGGGAACCCCCCTTTCCCTCGCCACCCAACTGGATCAACTCGCCCAGCAGCGCCAATCCCATCTCCCGGCCCAATTGGCGTTCCCTCTGACCCGCCAGGAGCTGGACGACCATCGCACCGCAGCCGATACCCTGCTGGGGCGTATGATCGCCCTGCAAGAGGAGCTGGATTGGCAGTGCTATCGGCTTTACGCCATTCTTGAGGAGGATCTGACCTTCCAGGGCGCGCCGCCGGAGGTGCGCCTGGGGGAACGGCCCTTCGAGATCCTCATGGCGCGCCGGATTGCCGATGGGGAGTTGGAATCCACCTGGTTCGAACGCCACGGCTCCACGCCCGTCACGGCCATCCCGGAGCACTGGCCCGCCGACTACCGCACCCTGGTGGAGCGGCGGCTGGCAACGGTTGAGAAAAACCACAACCTCCGTCTCATCGAGCAGCCGGAGTACAAACGACGCTGGAACCTGGAATCCTGGGAGGATCAGGAGCGCCGCGCCCTCAAGGGGTGGCTCCTGGACCGCATCGAGGCCATGCCGGTGTGGAAAACCGACGCCCCGGCGTTGACCACCTGCGCCCGGCTGGCGGACCTGCTGCACCACGATGGCGATTTTCTGCGGGTGGCCACCCTCTACCGGGGGCGTGGCGACTTCGACCTCACCGCCCTGATCACCGAACTGGTGCAAAACGAGGCGGTCCCCTTTCTGCCCATCCTGCGCTACAAGGAGTCCGGTCTGCGCAAACGGGCGGCATGGGAAGCCACCTGGACGCTGCAACGCCGGGAGGATGCCGGGGAGCAGGTGGGCGACATTCCGGTGCCGCCCAAATACGATAGCGCCGACTTTGCCACCACCACCTGCTGGCAACTGCGGGGCAAGCTGGACGTGCCCAAGGAGCGGTTCGTCCTCTACCCCCACTGTCAGCGGGAGACCGATCCCACCCCGGTCATCGCCTGGGCGGGGTGGAACCCTCTGCAACAGGCCCAGGCCCTGGCCGGCTATTTCATCACCACGAAGGAGAACGAGGGGTGGCCCCCGGATCGCCTCACTCCGCTGTTGGCCGGATTGCTGGAGTTGTTGCCCTGGCTCAAACAGTGGCATAATGAAGTTGATCCCGCTTTCGGCATCGGCATGGGGGACTATTTCGCGGGATTCTGTGACGAGGCGATGCGCGGGCTGGGGGTGACCGAACCGGCGCTGCGTGCATGGCGTCCTCCACAGATCGTGCACCGACCAAGGAAAACAGGAAGATGATCTTCAATGTACAGACCCAGGTGGACTACTGGCGTACCGGTTCGGATGAAGACTGGGAGGCCGCCCTGCTGCTGGTGGAGAAAGGCAAGATCCACCATGGCTTGTTCTTTCTGCATCTGGCCCTAGAAAAGCTGCTCAAGGCGCATGTTTGTCGGGCCATCCACGATCATCCACCCAGAATCCACGATCTGGTGCGGCTGACCCGACGGGCGGAACTGGAACTCACGGAGGAATGGCTGCTGCTGTTGGGCAAGGTCAACGCTTTTTGCCAGATTGGACGCTATCCGGGCAATCCCATGTCCCAGCGCGTTTCGCTGGAGGTGGCGCATCGATACATCGACAATGTGCAGGAGGTCAGAGCATGGCTGCAACAGAAATTGACCGAATCGTAAAAAACTACCTGTGCCGACTGGAAGAGCGGGGTTTGCCCGTGGCGTTCGGGGTGCTGTACGGATCTTTTTCGCGGGGAGATGCCCACGCCGACAGTGATGTGGATCTGGTGGTGGTCTCCTCCCGGTTCGATCACCCTGACTCCTGGCCGGATACCGAATTGCTCTGGGAAACCACCGTCTTCACCGACAGCCGCATCGAACCGGTGGGGGTTGGGCTGCAGCAATGGGAAACCGATGACGGCATTCCTTTGATCGAAATCGCCCGCCGCGAAGGCCAGATCATCCATCCCCATGGCCATCGGGACATCGCCGCATGATCCTCATCAAAGAGCTGATCGAGATTCCCGAACGCATCCACAAGGGCGACTTCGTGCTGCGCCTGACCGAAGGGGTGGTCCGGGCCGACGAGACCTTGCGTCACTATGTGGTCACACCGCAGCTTAAAGAGAGCTTCGATCACGCCATCGCCTTCATCAAAAGCGCGGTGGCCACCCAAGCCAGCAAGGCGGCCTACCTGCACGGCAGTTTCGGCAGCGGCAAAAGCCACTTCATGGCCGTGCTGCATCTGCTGCTTTCCCACAACCCCGATGCCCGGGCCATTGCCGAACTGGCGCCGGTGGTGGCCAAACACGACGCCTGGCTGACGGGGAAAAAACTGCTCATGGTGCCGTACCACATGATCGGCGCCATCAGCATGGAGTCGGCCATTCTGGGCGGGTTTGTCCAGCATGTGCGCAAACACCATCCGGAAGCGGGCATCCCAGGGGTCTATCTGGCCGAGGCCATTTTCCACGATGCCTGCAACATGCGTCAGAAGGTGGGCGACGCAAGCTTTTTCGCCATGCTCAATGAGCAGCAGGCCGCCGACGATGCGTGGGGTGATCTGGATGCCCGGTGGGAGGCTGCCACCTTTGACGAAGCCTTGCGCGCGCCGGTGGGATCCGAGCGGCGCAGCCGGCTGGTGGGGGATCTGGTGGAGCGCATCTTCACCGCCCACGCCGGTTTGGCCGCAGCCCAGGAGGAGGCCTTCGTGCCTCTGGAAGAGGGACTGGCCATCATCAGCCGTCACGCCAAAAATCTGGGGTATGACGGGCTGATCCTGTTTTTGGATGAGTTGATCCTGTGGCTGGCCAGCCATGTGGGAGACATGGGATTCATCACCCGAGAGATTCAGAAGGTGATCAAGCTGGTGGAGTCCGGCGGCGGCGGGCGCCCGGTGCCCATCATCAGTTTCGTCGCCCGTCAGCGGGATCTGCGTGAACTGGTGGGCGAACACATGCCCGGAGCCCAGCAACTCTCCTTTGCCGATACCCTGAAATATTGGGAGGGGCGTTTCGACATCATCACCCTGGAAGACCGCAACCTGCCGGTGATCGCCGAAAAACGGGTGCTGCGCCCCAGGTCCGACGCCGCCCGCGCCCAACTGCAAACCGCCTTCGAGGCCTCCACCAAGGTGCGGGAGGAGATTCTCGCCACACTCCTGACCAGCAACGGCGACCGGGAGATGTTCCGCCGGGTCTATCCGTTCAGTCCGGCCCTGGTGCAGGCCCTGGTGGCGCTCTCTTCGGTTTTGCAACGGGAGCGCACCGCCCTGAAGGTGATGATCCAACTGCTGGTCAACCAGCGGGAGAGTTTGGAGTTGGGACAGATCGTGCCGGTGGGCGATCTGTACGATGCCATCGCCGACGAGGCCGAACCCTTCACCAGCGAGATGCGTCACCACTTCGAAAACGCCCGCAAGCTCTACCGGCAGAAACTCCTGCCCATGCTGGAGAAGGAGCATGCCATCCGGGCGGAAAACCTCGCTGATCTGCCGGCGACCGATGCCAAACGCCGCGCCTTCCTGGCCGACGACCGGTTGGTGAAGACCTTGCTGCTCTCGGCCCTGGTGCCGGCGGTGGAGTGCTTCAAAGGGCTCAACGCCTCGCGCCTGACGGCGCTCAACCACGGCAGCGTGCGCGCCCCCATTCCGGGCCAGGAGGTGAGCATCGTTCTGCAAAAATGCCGCCGCTGGGCCGGTCAGGTGGGGGAGATCAAGATCGGCGACGAACCCGCCAACCCAACGTTGTCGGTGCAACTGACCGGCGTGGACATCGAAACCATTCTGGAAAAGGCCTGCGGGGTGGACAACCCAGGCAGCCGGGCCAAAAAAATCCGCGAAATCCTCTTTTCCGCCTTGGGGATCGAGGAGTCGGACTCCCTGTTCGGGGTGGAGATGAACCACACCTGGCGGGGGACATCCCGCACCCTGGATGTGCTCTTCGCCAACATCCGCGAAATGGCCGACGATGCCCTCAAAAGCAGCGAAGAGCGCTGGAAGCTGGTCATCGACTTCCCCTTTGACGTGGAGGGGCACACCCCGTCGGATGATCTGGCCACCCTGGAGAGGTTCCGCAATCGCAGCCTCCCCAGCCGCACCCTCTGCTGGCTGCCCGCCTTTTTCAGCCGGGAGGTGCAGCGGGATCTGGGAACCCTGGTGGTGATGGAACACCTACTGACCAGCGACGACCGCTTTCGCGGCTATGCGGATCATCTGTCGGAAATCGATCGCGCCTCGGCCAGAACCCTGATGGACAATCAGCGCAGCCAGCTCAAACAGCATGTGCTCAACTGCCTGGAAGGGGCCTATGGCATTGCCTCGGCAGCCCCCGGAACCCTGGACGGGGCGCACCATCTGGAAGACCATTTCCAGTCCCTGGATCCCACGTTTCAGCCGCAACCGCCGGTGGGGGCCAATCTCAAGGCGGGGTTCCTGCATCTCGTCGAGCAGGCCCTGGGCCATCAGTTCCCGGATCATCCCCCCTTCGAGGCCGAGGTCAAGGCCGCCAACCTGCGCCGGGTGATGGAAGAGGTCAACCGGGCCATTCAGTCCAGCGATGGCCGTGTTGTCGTGGACAAGAACCAGCGCCTGTTGATGAAGCAGATTGCCAATCCCCTGAGACTGGGCGAAATGTTCGAGACCCATTTCGTGCTGGGCAACCACTGGAAAACCCATTTTGAACGCAAAATCGCGGGTCACGGCGGCCCGGCTTCGGTGCGCCACCTGCGGCAGTGGTGCGATGACCCCAAACCCATGGGGCTTCCCGTTGTTGCCCAGAACCTGTTGATCCTGCTCTTTGCCCAGCAGACCAACCGGCTCTTCATGCAACAGGGCGCAGTCGTGCAGCCCTCCCTGGAGAGCATCCCGGATGAGGCCATCTTGCAGCAACAGACGTTGCCGGAACAAGGGGCATGGGAGAAGGCCGGGGAGCGGGCCGGGGCCATCTTTGGCGTGGCGGCCTCGCCTTTGTGCAACGCCACCAATGTGGTCAACCTGGCCCAGGAGCTTCAAACCCAACTGACCACCTGGCTGGATCCCTGCCGTCATCTGGTCAAGGCGCTGGGCGAACGGGCCTTGGCGCTTTCCATGCCCACGGATGCGCCACGCAAGCGCAGCGCGGATTCCGTGCTCGCCCTGCTGGAAAAACTGCGCCATGCCGACGCCAACACCCTGGTGACCACGCTCTCCGCCTGGGAGATTCCCACCAACGCAGAAAGCCTGGGTAAAAGCCTGAAAAAAGCCGCCGATGTTCTGGCCGTCCTGAACGGCACCTCGTGGGAGATCCTGGAGGGCGCCTGGGGATTGACCGACGAGCGCCACGCCATGGCGATGGCCAACCGGGCCAAGGTGATCGATGCCTTGTCGCGGGACGAGCTGGTGGTCTCCTTGGGCGCGGCGTTAAAAGAGGCGCAAAGCGAAGCGGTACGGCTGCTGACGCCGCCCCAAAAGCCGAAGCCGCCTGTTGCGCCACCCATCGCCATCCCTCCTGACCCCCCCATGGTCATCCCGCCCGTTCTCCGTGGCCGCAAGACGTTTGTGTCCGTCTCCCGGCAGGGGGTGGCCCGCGCGGAGGCCAAACGGATTTTGCAGGAGATCGAAGGGCTACTGGACAAGCATCCTCAGGCCAAAATGACCATCGAGGTCCGCATTGAGGGGGAAGAGGAGTAACGATTGATTCCCTTGGAACTCACCGAATCCCAGATCGTCGCCCAGGTCGAAGCCATCCTGAAAAAGGATCCCTCTGCCCGCGCCATCGGCATCCGCTCCATGGGGCCGTGGCGTGGTGGAGAGACCATCGTGGCGGGCGATCGACAGGTGCGCGTCCGTCACTGCGCGACCCCTTTGGCTTTCCGTGAACGGTTGGTGGCGGTCAAAGAGTCCGATGAGGTTTCGGTTCTCCTGACCCCGTTGGACACCAACAGCCTGGGACAGGATGTGCTGGCGCGCATCTGGCGTCAGCAACTCATCGCCATCCAAAGCTGGCGCATCGTGCGCGATCTGTTCGGCGTGGAAGCAATCGATGGCCGGTTGAAAAATCAAACCTGGATGGCCGATGCCCTGCTGGGCGCCCTGTCCACCACCGGCTTTCCTCCCGTACCCGGTCGGGCGCTCACCGCCGAGTTTGTCTGGCAGTTGCTGTTGAAACTTTACCTGGGCTTCGAGCAATCTCAGGTGGATGCCATCGAACTGGCACGGTGGGCCAAAAGCCCGGAGCGCGTCGAGACCTATCTGCGTGCGCCGCTTGAGTTTCGGGCCAGCCTTCCCGAATGGATCGCCCTGTCTGCCGGAGATGTGGGACGGGTCATGCTGCATGCCTTGGAACAGGGGCATGGCCGGGATCTCCTGCCTCTTGGGTTGGCGTGCCAGGTGGTGTTCGATCCGACTTTGGCAGGCGAGACCACCCTGGCCATGGCGGCCACACGACTGGAAGAGCGTTTTCTGGATGGCAAGCCGCTTTCGATCGAAGCAGGCCGTGGGTGGGGAGCCGCCGTGGCATCGGTGGTGGAGGCAGACATCGCCAAACGCCAATGGCAGGCCATCCAGTCGCTCCAACGCCGGGCGGAGGAGATCCTGGTTGAACTCAAGGCGGATGCGTTCGTCGATGCCAGCCCGCTGCTACCCAAGGGCTTTGAGCGTCGCCTGGAGCGTGTCGCCCAAGGCATCGTCAAGGCGATCTCCGCCACGCCGGGCAAAAAAACGCTGGAAACCTTGGAATCTTCCGTTCAGATCGCCTTGCAGCACCGCATGGCGGACCTGAAACCCCAGCGGGCCGAAGCGCTTCGAATGGCAACCCGACTGGTCCGCTGGTTGGGAGAACCCACATCCCTGACTCCTGCCGCTTCATTCCATGAGGCGGTTGCCCACTATTTCAACGATGGCGGCTTTGTGGACTGGGCGCGGGCATGGACCTGGGATGGTGACAGCAACCCGGCCCTGGCGGATGCCTATGGCCAGCTCTCCAAACGGGTGGACAGCCTGCGGGAGTTGGAGAACCAACAATTCGGCGGATGGATTCAGGCCTGGGCCCGGCATGCGGAGCCGTCCGCTTCAACGCTGTGGATCGAAGATCTTCTGGACCGGGTTGTCGCGCCTCTGGCCAAAGAGCGACCCTCCCTGCTGCTGGTGCTCGACGGCATGAGCGTGGCGGTGTTTCGGGAGTTGCTCCAGGATCTCCACATGCAAGGCTGGGTTGAACTGGGGTTTGGTGCGGAGAGCATGCGCAGACCGGTGGTTGCCGCATTGCCCACCCGCACGGAAATCTCCCGCGCCAGCCTGCTGTGCGGACAATTGACCTCTGGCAACAGCGCCAGGGAAAAAGAGTCGTTCCGCAAGCATGAAGGGCTGCGCGCCACGGGGCGAGCCCATTTTCCGCCCAATCTCTACCACAAGGCGGAACTGACCATCTCCGGTGGGCGGGGGCTTGCGCCGGAGGTGCGGGCCGACATCGCCGGGACGGAGCGTCGGGTGATCGGCATCGTCATCAATACCGTGGATGACAATTTGGCCAAAGGCGGGCAGTTCAAGGAGACATGGACCACGGAAACCATCGTCCCTCTGGGACAGATCCTGGACGCAGCCCGTGAATCCAACCGCATCCTGATCCTGACCAGTGACCATGGCCATGTACTGGAGCGGGATATGGAGTACCGCCCTCATGGAGACAGCCAGGAGCGCAGCCGGTCTGTCCATGGGCCCGTCGCGCCGGACGAGGTGACGCTGCAAGGCCCACGCGTCTGGCCTCCGGGTGAGAAAATCGTCGTCCCGTGGAGCGAAAAGGTGCGTTATGGCATCAAGAAGTACGGCTACCATGGCGGCGTCGCTCCGCAAGAGGTGGTCGTACCGCTGGCCGTGCTCCACTCCGGATCCCAGGATGCGCCATCGGGCTGGTCGGAGACGACTGGCGCTTGGCCGATTTGGTGGGAGCATGCGGAACCCGAACCCCACAAAGAGCCTGTCAAGGTGACGGCAAAGCCTTCCGGAAAAAGAAGAGGCACGGCAACCGGACAGGAAGGCCCTGGGCTTTTTGCGGGCATGGAGGAGGAGCTGGAGCCACTCCAGAAGCGCAGCGCAACGCCAGCCGCGCATGCAGGGTGGATCGATCGCTTGCTCTCCTGCCCGGTCTACCAGGAGCAAAAGCAGATGGGCGCACGCACAGCTCTGGAGGATGATCGGGTCCGACGCTTCCTGGAAACGTTGGACGCTCGCGGAGGCAAGATGACCCGTTCTGCCTTGGCCAAGACGTTGGACATCCCCCGCATGCGCTTTCCCGGAATCCTGGCGGCTCTTCGACGCTTGTTGAACGTGGATGGCTATTCCATTCTTGAGGTTGACGAAAACAGCGATATGGTGGAACTGAACAAACGGCTTCTCTTCACCCAGTTCGAAATCAAGGACAACCCCGCATGATCAGCCCCCAACGCCGCCATGAAATCATCGCGGCACTGCGCCGGGGGGCCGTTCCCCAGCGCAGCCTGGATGCGTTTGCCGTTGGGTTGGAGCGCTTCGAACCGGCGCTTGATGAGGAACTCGCTGGCGTGGAACGGGGCCAAGGGATCTTCAAGGCGGTCCGTGGCGAATACGGCAGCGGCAAGACCTTCTTTGCCCGTTGGTTGCAGGAAAAGGCCAAGAAACGAGGATTTGCCACCTCCGAGGTGCAAATTTCCGAAACGGAAACCCCACTCCACCGACTGGAAACCATCTACCGTCGGCTGGTGGAACGGCTTTCCACGGCGGATACACCCCAGGGTGCCATGCGGCAAATCCTGGATGGGTGGTTCTATGCGCTGGAAGAGGACATTCTGGCCTCCGGCGACATCAGGGAGGACGACGAAGCGGCCCTGCTGGCCAACACCAATGAGATGATGGAAAAACGGCTCGCGGAAATCACCCGCAGCGCACCCGCTCTCGCGGCGGCACTGCGCGCCTACCGCAACGCCATCACGGAAGCGGACGCCGCGACTGCCGAAGGGTTGATCGCCTGGATTTCCGGTCAGCCCAATGTGGCCGCCGGCATCAAACGCAAGGCGGGCATCAAAGGGGACATGGATCACTTCGGAGCCCTGAGCTTTCTGCAAGGATTGTTGGTGATCCTTCGCGATTCCGGGCATCCAGGACTGCTCCTGGTTCTGGATGAAGTGGAAACCCTGCAACGGGTGCGCACGGATGTCCGGGACAAAGGTCTGAATGCGCTGCGCCAGTTCATCGATGAAGTGGACTCGGGGCGTTTCCCCGGCCTCTACCTGCTGATCACCGGGACGCCCGCCTTTTTTGAAGGGCCTCAGGGGATACAACGTCTGGCCCCGTTGGCGCAACGCATCAACGTGGATTTTGCCACGGAAGCCCGATTCGACAACCCGCGCGCTGTCCAAATCCGCCTGCCGGGATTCGATCGGATCAAACTGGGTCAGGTTGGTCGCAACATTCGGGATCTGTTTGCCCAGGGAGCCGCGTCAAAGGAGCGCATCTTCGCCCTGGCGGATGACGGCTATGTGGAGGCTTTGGCCAGAGCCGTGACCGGCAACCTGGGTGGCAAGGTGGGAATCGCGCCGCGCATTTTCCTGCGCAAGCTGGTTGGAGAGGTGCTGGATCGCATCGATCAGTTTCCTGACTTCAACCCCCGCGAACATTACGCCCTGACACTCCAGGAGAGCGATCTGACCGAAGCCGAACGCAACGTCATGGCCGCCGCATCGGTCAACGACATCGAGTTGCTCCTGTGAGCCCCTTTGAACGCCTGCACCCCGCCATCCAGCACCACATCGTCAACTCGCTGGGTTGGCCCGCCCTGAGACCGTTGCAGGAAGCCTCCATCGCGCCCATCCTCGCGCAGAAAAACGCCATCCTGCTCGCCCCCACCGCAGGCGGAAAAACCGAAGCCGCGATTTTTCCCCTCTTCTCGCGCATGCTGCACGAAAACTGGCCAGGACTCTCCGTTCTCTACCTCTGTCCCATCAAGGCACTGCTGAACAACCTGGAACACCGTCTGGAGAGCTTCGCCACGCTCCTCGGCCGACGGGTGGCCCTTTGGCATGGCGATATCCAGGACAGCACACGACAAAAAATCGGCCTGAACCCACCCCATCTGCTGCTGGCCACCCCCGAATCCATCGAGGTGATCCTGGTCTCCCGACGCACGGATCACCGGGCCCTCTTTCACAACGTCCGCGCCGTCATCATCGACGAAATGCACGCCTTCGCAGGAGATGACCGGGGATGGCATCTCCTGTCGGTGCTGGAACGACTGACCCATCTGACAGGTCGGGATATCCAGCGCATTGGACTCTCGGCAACCGTGGGCAATCCGGAAACGTTGCTCACCTGGGTGTCCGGTTCATCCCGGGCTGGGGGTGTGGTGATCCATCCGCCGACGCCCCAGAACGTGCGGCCGGATGTGCAGGTCGATTACGTGGGCACGCTCGGCAATGCCGCCATCGTCATCTCCCGACTGCACCAAGGCGAAAAACGGCTGGTCTTTTGCGACAGTCGCAGCCAGGTGGAACAACTCTCCATGGCGCTTCGGTCCCATGGCGTCGAAACCTATGTCTCCCACAGCTCCCTCAGCCTGGATGAACGCAAACGGGCCGAGTCGGCCTTCGCGCAGGGACAGGGATGCGTGATCGTCGCCACCAGCACCCTGGAACTGGGCATCGATGTGGGCGATCTGGATCGGGTGATCCAGATCGACGCGCCCTTTACGGTCTCCTCCTTCCTGCAACGGATCGGCAGAACCGGACGCAGACCGGGCAGCAGCCGGAACTGCCTGTTCCTCACCACATCCGCACAAAGCTTTCTCAGGGCCATGGGGTTGCTGCGGCTGTGGGTGGATGGCTTCGTGGAGCCCGTGGTCCCGCCACCCGCCCCGTTCCACATCCTTGCCCAGCAGATCATGGCCCTGGCGCTGCAAGAGTCCGGCATCGGCATCCAGGCGTGGAGAAACCATGTGGGCGGCATGCCGGGATTCGCCCAAATGGATCCGGAGCAGCAGAACACCATCGTCCGGCATATGCTGGACAAAGGAATTCTGTTCGCAGACAACGGACTGATGATGATGGGCGATGCAGGGGAAGCGACGTTCGGGCGGCGCCATTTCATGGAACTGATGTCCGTTTTTCTCAGTCCGCCCATGTTCACGATCCTGCATGGCCGCAAGGAGATCGGTCAGGTCCACCAGCGTTCGTTTCAAACGCCTGACCGAGGCCTGATCGTTCTGGCCCTGGCCGGTCAAAGCTGGCGCATCACCCACATCGACTGGAACCGGCACCAGGCCTTTGTCGAACCCACGCAGGAAAAAGGCACCTCGCGCTGGATGGGGGGTGGACAACCCATGCATTTCGAACTGTGCCAGGCCGTTGCAAAAGTGCTGATGGGCAAAACCGACGGCATCGGTCTGTCTGAACGCGGCAAAACCCTTCTTTCCGAGCTTCGGACCGAGTTCGAATGGCTGGAACCGAACCAGAGCTGCATGGTTTCCAGAAACAGGCAGGAACTGCAATGGTGGAATTTCGCCGGCGGCATGGTGAATGCGCAGATGGCCGCCTGCCTGGAAGAACGCGGCTGTGCCGCCAAGGCGGACAATTTGTTCATAACCCTGAGAAATACCCAAGACCCCGAGGGCGTTCTGAAAACCATCCGCGAGTTGCTCTCCGATCCAGAAGCGACCCCCTGTGCGATCCGGTATGACGACGACCTGGAACAGATCAAATTTTCATCGTGTCTGCCCCAACAAGCAGTCGAAATCATGATGTCCAAACGCTTGGACGCCTCCGGAATCGTGCGCAGGCTGTCCGATCAAACCATCAAGCTGATTGCGATGTAACCCTCCCCCCGACACCATCAACCCGCACCTACCCCACCCCATCAGCGCACCTAAGACCCGCATTGCACAGGCTATCGACAGCCCCCCCCTGCCCCTACGCCACCCAAGATGAGAAAAAATCTGGTGGTGACTTATGGGTGACTCAAACCAAAACGGCCTGGACAGAAAACCGTCCAAGCCGTTGATTTTATTGGTAGCGAGGGGCGGACTTGAACCGCCGACACACGGATTATGAATCCGCAGCTCTAACCGACTGAGCTACCCCGCCGCGATGAAACTTCAAAAATATCCTGTCAGGCCTCTGTCGTCAAGGAAAAATACGATACAGGCCGGAAACGCATTCAACGATCCAACATGGCCGACCCGCGTCATGCCAGGACGCTCCCTGGGGGCGATCAGGGGTGGAGCCGTTTCGAAACGATGGCGCAAGACTCAAGCCCTGGGTATCACGCGGAAGAATCCTTCACAAGCCTTGAGACTATCCGCACGCTCGACACGTGACCGGATCATTCGCCTGCCACGCATGAACGCGCCCCTCCGGGTTTCACTCCGTCCGCGACGCCGCCAACCATGCCGACAATTCGGCTTGAATCGGCTCGAACGCGGCCCGCAGTCGCGACAACTGCCCTCGAGCGCTCTGCCACTCACGGGCACGCACCGCGTCGTGCAACAGCCGGGTCTCGTACTGCATCTGGGGAAACACCGAATGGAGCATCGAGCCGCGCAACACATGCGAGGTGGAACGGGCCTGCTCGTAACGACCCGCCGCCAACTCCTGTTCCAACGTATCGAGCAACGCCGGGAACTGCTCGCAAATCAACTGCGCGATGGCCGGAATCTCCCCACTGTCCAACCCCAACGTCACCAACGCCTCGATCACCTGGGGCAAGGTCTGGGACGGCAACACGCCACGCTCCGCCACCGCGGCCACGGTCGATAGATGACGATGCAACACACGCCGCAACTCATCCAGGGAGACCGGCTTGGCGAGAAAATCGTTCATCCCCGCCTCCCGTCCCGCACGCCGATTGGCCTGGGTGACATCGGCGGTCAGGGCGATGATCGGTACCGCGACCCGCTCCTGCTGCTGCTCCCACTCACGTATCAGACGGGTGGTCTGATAGCCGTCCATCAGCGGCATCTGACAATCCATGAACACCAGATCGAATGGATCGGCCTGAAAATGCTCCACGGCCTGCAAACCGGTCGTGGCCGTGACGCAACGCTCGCGGGTACAGCCGATCTTGGCGAGCATGCCCAGGGTGACGGTCAGATTGGCGCTCTGATCATCCACCACCAGAATGCGCGCATTGTCGATGGATGGGGGTTGCGCCACCACCCATGCCACCTCCTTGGCGGGATCCGCGGATACCGTGATCGAACTCTGCTCCCGAAGTGAAAGCGTGAAGACGAATACCGCTCCAGATGGCGCATTCGGGTTGTCGTCCACCTCGATGTCGCCCCCCATCAAACGGACCAACCTGCGACAGATCGCCAAACCCAACCCGGTTCCCCCGAACTGGCGCGTGGTGGCGGTGTTGGCCTGCGCGAACCGCTCGAAAATATGTTCCCGCTCCGCCTCGGGCACGCCAATGCCGGTATCCCGCACCTCGAACAGATACTCGATGCACCCTTCCGCGCGCTGTACCGTCCCCCCCAGACAGGTGATCTCGCCACCAGGCGGGGTGAACTTGATCGCATTGCCGATGAGGTTGGTGAAGACCTGCCGGATCCGGTTGGGATCTCCCAAAACCGAGGTGGGGAAAATGCGCGGGAACTGACAATCAATGGCAATCTGTTTCTCGTGCGCCAGCGGCATCATGGCCAACGCCATCTCGTCCAACAGCTCGGCCAGGTCGAAAGGGGTCTCCTCGAGCACCAGTTGATCGGCCTCGATCTTCGAATAGTCGAGAATATCGTTGATCAGATAGAGCAACGTCCTGCCGGAACTGCTGGCCAACTGCAACCGCTCCTGGCTGAGCGGGTCCGGATGGGCATCCTGGAGCAACTCCAACACCCCGAGCACCACATTCAATGGCGTGCGGATCTCATGGCTCATCGTGGCCAGGAAATCGCTCTTGGCCTGATTGGCCGACTCGGCCTTGACGGTCGCCTCCTTCAACGCCTGTTCCACCCGCACCCGTTCGGTCACATCCAGTTTGATGGCGATGAAATGGGTGATGCGCCCGATCGGATCGATGACCGGCGTGATGGTGGACTCCTCGTGAAGCAGCGTGCCATCCTTGCGCTTGTTGATGAACACGCCGCGCCACACCTCACCGCGCTGAATGGTGTTCCACAGGTCGCAATAGAACGCCTTGTCCTGAAAACCGGATTTGAGCAGACGGGGATTGCGTCCGAACGCCTCCTCGAAGGTGTAACCGGTCGAACGGGTGAAGGCCGGATTGACCCATTGGATACGCCCGGCGACATCGGTGATGACGATGGTGTTGGCTGCCGCGCGCATGGCGGTTTCGTGGAGCATGAGGCTGGGCTGCAAGGCACGCGTGACGGTCGCTTGAGCCTCCACGCCCTGTTGCCGGAGGCCGGCGCAGACCGCGCAGACCACCTTGATGAGGCGTTTCAGGCGCGGCGTCTTTGCCATGCCACATACCCGCCGATCAGAAGCAGGGCGAACAGCACCGCGCCGGATACCACCCAGAGGGTGTTCTGCTTGACCCAGGCCTGATTCTCACCGATCACGTAGCCCATCACCAACAGAATGATGTTCCAAAGGGTGGCGCCGACCAGGGTATACACGACAAAGGGGGAAAGACGCATGCGTCCCACGCCGGCGGGCATGGAGATGAGGTGACGCACGCCCGGCAGGAACCGTCCGGTGAAGATGGAGATCTCCCCATGTTTGGCAAAAAAGGTTTCGGTTTGCTGCATGTGCTTTTCGGTGATCAGGAGGTAACGACCGAAACGGGCGATGAAGGGACGTCCGAGCCACAGGGCCAGATAGTAACTGCCGAGGGATCCGACGATACTGCCAAGGCTGGAGGCGAGGATCGAACCGCCCCAGGTGAGTTTTTGCGTGGAGACCAGATAGCCAGCCGGAATCATGACCAGTTCCGAGGGAACCGGAAAAATGGAACTTTCCATGGCCATCAGCACGAAAATGGCGAAGTAATCCAACTGCCCCATCCATTCGAGCAGCAGAGTGGTGACGCGTTCGCCCATGGATCGCTCCTGGTGATGTCCAAAAAAACGAAAACAAGGAAAGACAGGGGTCTGGACTGGTGCAGAAATTGGCTGGCGGACTAGGATTCGAACCTAGACTGGAGGAGTCAGAATCCTCTATCCTACCGTTAGACGATCCGCCAAGAAGGGTGACAACTGCGGAATTATCTCACAATAGCATGGTCACGTCAAACAAAATCTCACGCACGGTCAAATTCCAGCGCCAAGGGGGAAATCCGTCAATAAAAGCGGCTGATCATCAGGTCGAGATAGTGGCGGGCGAGAACGCCCAAGGCCGTGCCGATGACCAGATATCCAACCGGATGAAACCACCGCTTCATGAATCGCCGCCAACGCGTCAGGCGACCTCCCGCCTCCGGATAGTGCCGCTTGATCTCCTCAGACAGGTATTCGATCATCTGGAGGTGCAAGACCAGTTTTTCGGTTTGCCCGGACTCCCCGCGCGTCTCCGCGATATAGGCCAGCTTCCGCTCCTCGCGCAATCGGCTCCGTTGCCCATCCAGGGCCGGCGTCAAACGGCCATGGTGAAAAATCACGTCCAGGATCAGATCTTCCAACGCGGCATGCGCATGGAGGATGGCCGCCTTGAGACAATCCCGATTGGCCCGTTCGATGTGGTCGATGGCCTTCTGACCTTCCGCGCGGATCGACTCCTCCTGATGGGCATCACGCAGCCGCGCCAGATGGGAGAAGGCGTTGCGAATGGTGTTGTTCATCTCCTCGGGAATCTTTTCCGTGTAGGAGATGGCGATCGCCAGATAAATCGTAAAACTTTTATTATAAAAATCGAGAACACGAAAAATCTCGCGACTCTTCACGCGCTCCAGTTCGTCAGGCGGCAAGGACATGGGGATTACGGCTTGAGCGTGAGCTTGCGGGACGGAATGATACGACCCAGGGCCAGATGCATGCTCCCCTCGACATGAATGCCGGGGAGGTTCAGCCGCGCAGGACGGAACTTCTGCTCGTTGGCCTCGATGTGATCCTGGTAATCGTTGAACTCCGCGCTTTTGACGAAGCCGCGCTTTTCAAGAATCTGTTCCAGGGATGGGAGTTCCATGGGGTGGATCCTGTCCGGGAAAGGGTCGGTTTTTGAGTTGAAATCTGATGCCTGCATAACACCAATGGCACTATAGATTATTCAATAGAATCCATACCGGTCAAGAGAATTTTTCAAAGCGATTCGATCCGCACAAGATGGCGGTGTTGACGCACACAATCCAGATCGATTCGAATTGCGTTCCCAATCATTGGTTTGCCGTTCGCATGATCAGGCCGGAGAGTTTGACCTCCCCAGCCATGTTTCCAGTCCGCGCGCAAACAGCTCACGGACGCATCAGATCAGCCTCCACCTCGTCGCGATTGGCCTTGGATGTCAGCAGTTCGCTCAAGGTCAAGGCAAAGTCCATCGCCGTGCCCGGCCCGCGCGAGGTGATCACCCGACCGTCCCGCACCACCGGCTCCTCGAGATAGGTCATGGTCGGCAACAACGCCTCGGGCATGCAGGTGGGATAGCTGGTCGCCCGCTTGCCGCTCAACAATCCCGCGTTCGCCAGCACCGACGGGGCCGCGCAGATGGCCGCCACATAGCGACCCTCCCCCTCCAACCGCTTGAGCAGCGCATGCACACGGGGATCCTCGTCCAGATGGGTCGTGCCCGGCAGACCGCCCGGCAGCACCATCATGTCGAAGGGGGCATCGACCACCGCCTCCAGCGTCGTGTCCGGCACCACGGCCACGCCGTGACTCCCATATACCGGGCCCTCCTTCAACCCCGCCGTCACCACCGTCACCCCGGCGCGACGCAGAATATCGATCAACGTGACGGCCTCCACCTCCTCGAACCCCTCGGCCAGGGGAATCAGCACGCGTTTCATGATTTTGTCTCCTCCAATGAAGGGTCAGGTCGGTGATGTGGAATCATGACAAATTCATCTTTCATTCCAACAGTTTGTCACCATAACATCCTGTCGGTCAACCAAAAAAGATCCTCACTGGCACGAAAAAACCGTCTCAAGCCTCGGATCTTTCGCACCAAGGACAATGACATCATGCCCCCGACGATGTTATAGTGTTCATTCTTGCTTCATGGATCCATCGCTCGGCCCGCCCCTTCACCGTTCACAGGACAGGTCGAAAGCCAAAAACAACGGGCTATTTCTAGTGTTCGCATCTATTTCGGTCACGCGCGTCCATGGATAAGATCATCGTTCGGGGCGGACATGCCCTGCGGGGGACCATCCCCATCAGCGGAGCCAAAAACGCCACCTTGCCCGCCCTGGCCGCCACCCTGCTCACCGGCGAACGCATCCACCTGTCCAACATCCCGCACTTGAAGGATGTCACCACCATGCTGGAGCTTCTCGGCCAGCACGGTTCCGCGATCACCATCGACGAGAAACTCGGCGTGGAGATCGACAACAGCCAGGTCAACAACTTCCGCGCCCCCTATGATCTGGTGCGCACCATGCGCGCCTCGATCCTCGTCATGGGCCCCCTGGTCGCCCGTCACGGCAAGGCGGAGATCTCCCTGCCCGGCGGTTGCGCCATCGGTTCGCGACCGGTCAACCTGCACATCGAGGGGTTGCGCAAGATGGGCGCCGAGATCACCCTCGACGAAGGGTACATCCGCGCCAAGGCCAAGCGTTTGCGCGGTGCGCGCATCTACCTCAATCCGGTCACGGTCACGGGCACGGAAAATCTCATGATGGCCGCTGCCCTCGCCGATGGTCGCACCGTGCTCGAGAACGCCGCCCGCGAACCCGAAGTGACGGATCTGGCCATTTTCCTCAATAAAATGGGGGCGCGCATTCAGGGCGCCGGCACCTCGACCATCATCATCGACGGCGTTGAGGATCTGCGGGGCACCCAACATCGCATCATCCCGGACCGTATCGAAACCGCCACCTTCATGGTGGCCGCCGCCGTCACCCATGGCGACATCACCTTGACCGATACCGATATGGACTCCCTCGAATCCCCGATCCAGAAGCTGCGCGAGGCTGGCGTCGTGGTCGAGACCCTGGAGGCGGGTCGCATCCGCGTGAGCGCGCCGGATCCCCTGCTGCCGGTCAACCTCGAGACCTGCCCCTACCCCGGCTTCCCGACCGATCTTCAGGCGCAGATGCTCGTTCTGGACAGCCTGGCCCGCGGAGTGAGCGTGATCACCGAAACCGTGTTCGAAAACCGGTTCATGCACGTCTCGGAGCTGCAACGCCTCGGTGCCGACATCCGCGTCCACGGCAACGTCGCCGAGGTCCACGGTGTCGATCATCTGATCGGGGCTCCGGTCATGGCCACCGATCTGCGCGCCTCCGCCTCGCTGGTGCTGGCCGGATTGGCCGCGGAAGGGGCCACCACGATCTCGCGCGTCTATCACATCGATCGCGGTTACGAACGCATCGAGGAGAAACTCCAGGCTCTTGGCGCGGATATCCAGCGCACGAGCGGTTAGCATCGCTTCAAGCAGCCCCCCTTCATCATCTCCTGGTTTCCGTGGAACAGGTTTTCCGCATGATCACGATCATCGATTACGGCTCCGGCAATCTACGCTCCGTGGCCAAGGCGCTTGAGGTCTCGGGCGGCGCGGTTCGGGTCAGCAACCTTCCCGAGGATGTCCGCCGTGCCGGTCACCTGGTTCTGCCCGGCGTGGGGGCCTTTGCCGACTGCCGCCACAACCTCGACCAGAGCGGTTTGATCCCGCCCCTGCTCGACCACATTCAGGCCGGCAAGCCCTTTTTGGGGATCTGCGTCGGCATGCAGCTCCTCTTTGGCGAGGGACACGAATTCGGGGTGCATCCAGGTCTCGATCTGCTGCCAGGCAAGGTGGTCCGCTTTGCCAACGACATGCCCGATTCCCATGATCCGAGCCAGAAACTCAAGATCCCCCACATGGGCTGGAACCGCGCGCACCAGACCGGACCCCATCCGCTTTGGGACGGCATCCCGGACGAAACCCATTTCTACTTCGTCCACTCCTATCACGGCGTGGCGGACAACCCGGCCCATGTCGCCGCCTGGTGCGACCATGGCGTTCGTTTCACGGCGGCCATGGCCCGCGACAACCTCTTCGGCACCCAGTTCCACCCGGAAAAGAGCCAAGAGGCCGGTCTGCGACTGCTCAAGAACTTCGTTCTCTGGAGACCCTGACATGCTTCTCATCCCGGCCATCGACTTGAAGAACGGTCAATGCGTGCGTCTGTTTCAGGGCGAAATGGATCAGGCCACGGTCTACTCCGACCACCCCGCCTCCATGGCGAGCCACTGGCAGTCCCTCGGCGCGCGGCGGCTGCATGTGGTGGATCTCAACGGCGCCTTTGCCGGCGAACCGGTCAACGGTGCCGCGGTGGCCGCCATCCTGGCCGCCCTCACCATCCCGGTTCAGCTCGGCGGCGGCATCCGCAGCCTTGAGACCATCGACCGCTGGCTTGCCGCCGGCATCGATATCGTGATCCTCGGCACCATCGCCTGTCGCGATCCGGATCTGGTGCGCGAGGCCTGCCGGCTCCATCCGGGGCGGATCTCGGTGGGCATCGACGCCCGTGACGGGTTGGTCGCGGTCGAGGGGTGGTCGGCCACAACAGAGATCACCGCGCTGGATCTGGCGCATCGTTTCGAGGATGCCGGGGTGGCGGAGATCATCTTCACCGACATCTCCCGCGACGGCGCCCTGAGCGGCCCCAACATCCCCGCCACCCGCGCCCTGGCCGAGACCATCACCATTC
>JADGAY010000212.1 GCA_015231775.1 Magnetococcales bacterium
GACCCGTGTGACCGGGAGTGCGGTCGAACAGGCGGTGACCCTGGCGATCACCAACAAAGACGAGGTGGCCCCGAGTTTTTCCAGCGGCGGGACGGCGACCCCGGTTGAGGAAAACAGCGGCGCCGGGCAGGTGGTTTATGATGCGGCGGCCACGGATGCGGGGGATGTGAGCGGCGGGATCACCTACACCTTGAAAGCGGTGGGTGATTACGCGCTCTTCTCCATCCACGCCACCAGCGGAGCCGTGACCCTGATCGGCAATCCGAACCATGAGACCAAAGGGAGCTACAGCTTCACCGTGATCGCCTCGGACGGGGTGCATGCCGGGGTGGAGCAGGCGGTGACCCTGGCGATCATCAATCTCGACGAGGTGGCCCCGAGTTTTTCCAGCGCCGGGACGGCGACCCCGGTTGAGGAAAACAGCGGTGCCGGGCAGGTGGTTTATGATGCGGATGCGACGGATGCGGGGGATGTGAGCGGAGGGATCACCTACAGCCTCACGTCCATGGCTGATTCCGGATCCTTCTCCATCAACCCCACGACGGGCGTCGTGACCTTGACCGGCAATCCGGACTATGAGTTCAAGTCGAGCTACAGTTTCACGGTGTTCGTCTCGGACGGGGTGAATGCCGGGGTGGAGAGAGCGGTGACCCTGGCGATCACCAATGTGGATGAGGTGGAGCCGGTGATTACATCGGGTGCGACTGCCACCACATTGGCCGAAAATTGCGGGTCCGGGCAGTTGGTCTACACCGCGACCGCGACCGATCTGGTGGATATCAGCGCAGGGGTGACCTACAGTTTAAAGGCGGTCGATGATTTCGCGGCCTTTTCGATCAACAGCACCACCGGTGCCGTCACCCTGACCGGCAATCCGAACTACGAGACCAAGGCGAGCTACATCTTCACGGTAGTCGCTTCCGATGGGGTGACCACGTCCACCGAGAAGTCGGTGACCCTGGCGATCACCAATCTCGACGAGGTGGCGCCGGTTTTCTCCTCGGGTGGGACGGCCACGGCGCTTGATGAGAACAGCGGCGCGGGGCAGGTTGTGTATGTGGCGAATGCCACCGATACGGCGGATGTGAGTGCCGGGATCACCTACAGCCTCAAATCAGGAGGGGATGCGGGGCTGTTTTCCATCGACGGTTCGACCGGCGCCGTGACCCTGATCGACGATCCCAACCATGAAGTCAAGTCGAGCTACGGCTTTACCGTGCTCGCTTCGGACGGGGTGACCACCCCCACCGAGCAGGCGGTGACCCTGGCGATCACCAATCTCGACGAGGTGTCCCCGGTCATCACCTCTGGTACGATCGCCACGCCCCTGGATGAGAACAGCGGGGCGCTCCAGTGGGTCTATCTGGCGACCGCCAGCGACAGCGATGATGTGAGTGGCGGGGTGACCTACACCCTGAAAGCGGTGGATGATTACGCCCTATTCCAGATCGACACCTCGACCGGGCAGGTGGATCTGCTCGACAATCCGAATTTTGAGAGCAAGTCGCTTTATGCCTTCACGGTGGTGGCCTCGGACGGGGTGAACCCATTCGTTGAGCAGGCGGTAACCCTGGAGATCAACAATCGGGACGAGTCCTCCCCGACCATCACCTCCAGCCCCACCGGGAGCATCGACGAGAACATCGGTTCCGGGCAGGTGGTCTACACCATCACCGCGTCCGATGACGGGGATGTGAGCAACGGGGTGACGTATGCGGTTCTGGCCGTTGGGGATTACTTCGATCTGAACTACGACACCGCGACCGGTCAGGTTACCCTGAACCTCGATCCCAACTACGAGTTTCAATCGAGCTACACCTTCACGGTGCTTGCCACGGACAACATCAATCCCCACGTTGAACAGGTGGTGACCCTGACGGTCAACAACATAGACGAGGTGGCCCCGAGTTTCATCTCCGGCGCGACCGCCACGGCGATTGCCGAGAACAGCGGTGCCGGGCAGGTGGTTTATGATGCGGATGCCACGGATGCGGCGGATGTGAGCGGTGGAATCGCCTACAGTCTCAAGGCTGGTGGGGACGCGGGGCTCTTGACCATCGACGGTTCGACCGGTGCCGTGACCCTGACCGGCAATCCGAACTATGAGACCAAGTCGAGCTACAGCTTCACGGTGATCGCCTCGGACGGGGTGAATGCCGGGGTGGAGAAGGCGGTGACCCTGGCGATCACCAACGTGGACGAGTCCGCCCCGACCTTCACGTCCGGATCGATCGCGACTTCCATTGCCGAGAACAGCGGTGCGGGTCAGGCGGTTTATACCGCACATGCGACCGATACCGGGGATGTCACTTTGGGGGTCATCTACAGCCTGAAAAGCGGCGTGGGAGATCAAACGTCGTTTTCGATCGACACCATGACCGGTGTGGTGCTGTTGAACGGCAATCCGAATTATGAGGCCAAGTCGAGTTACTCCTTCACCGTGGTCGCCTCGGACGGGGTGACCACCCCCGCCGAGAAGGTGGTGACCTTGACGATCGCCAACGCCGACGATCCGGGCACGGGTGGGGTCACCATCACCGGGACGGCGGCCACCGGCAACACCTTGACCGCTGCCAACGATCTGGCCGATCAGGATGCGCCCCTGGGAAGCGTGAGTTACCAGTGGAAGGCCGATGGGGTGGCGATTTCCGGTGCCACCTCCAGCACGCTGCTCCTCAACAACAGCCATATCGGCCAGGTGATCACGGTCACGGCGAGCGCCACGGATGGACTCGGAAACACCGACAGCGCCACCAGCAGCCCCACATCTGCCGTCACCTACACCCCACAGGCGGTGATCTCCCTGGCGTCGCTGGATGGCTCGAACGGTGTCCGGTTCGATGGCTATGCGCATGATTGGGCCGGAAGTTCGGTCAGCAATGTCGGAGATGTCAACGGCGATGGCATCGATGATCTGCTCATTGGCGCCTTTCGGGCCAATTCTGGCTATTCCGGGGCCAGTTATCTGGTTTTTGGTACGACGAGCGGTTGGACTTCGGCCATCGATCTCGCCAATCTCAACGGGTCCAATGGCGTCCGTCTGAATGGTGTCACCGCGCAGGATCGCAGTGGCCGCTCGGTCGGCGCGGCAGGGGATGTCAACGGCGATGGCTATGCGGATCTGATCATCGGCGCCTATCACGCCAGTAACCACGGAACCAATTCCGGTTCCGCCTATGTGGTTTTCGGCCAATCCGCTTGGAACGCCGGGACTCTTTCCCTCGCCTCACTGGACGGTGGCAACGGTTTCCGGCTGGATGGTCCGGGATCCGGCAATGGGATGCTCGCCGGAGTTTCCGTGCATGGGGCTGGTGACATCAATGGCGATGGCTGGGATGATCTGATCGTGGGGGCCATGTTGGCCGAAACGTATGACGGACTCGTTTCCGGTGCCAGCTATGTGGTGTTCGGCAAGGCCAATGGTTGGAGTGCGATCCAGAATCTGGGCGAACTGGATGGCA
Organism: Magnetococcales bacterium; assembly: GCA_015231775.1. Taxonomy (GTDB): domain Bacteria; phylum Pseudomonadota; class Magnetococcia; order Magnetococcales; family Magnetaquicoccaceae; genus Magnetaquiglobus. The sequence goes on from JADGAY010000212.1 coordinate 3,462, forward strand.
GCAATGGCTTTCGGTTGGATGGTGTCGAGAACAATGATTGGAGTGGCTATTCGGTCAAGGGTGCAGGGGATATCAACGGCGATGGCATCGACGATCTGATCGTCGGTTCCCCGTTTGCCTCACCTTCTGGGAGTGTCGTCACCGGGGCCAGTTATGTGGTGTTCGGCAAGCTCGGGGCATGGAGTTCGACCCTGGATCTTTCCACCCTGGATGGTGGGAACGGATTCCGCTTGAATGGTTCGGCAGTCGGTGATGGCTCCGGGAGTTCGGTGAGCGGAGCGGGCGATCTCAATGGCGATGGTTACGATGACCTGATCATCGGTGCCAAGGGGGCTTCGGTCGCGGGTGCGGCGGTTGGATCGGCTTTTGTGGTGTTTGGTCACAGCCAGGGTGCGGGGTGGTCCCCTTCCCTGGATCTCTCTTCCCTTTCGGGTACCCTTGGTTTCCGCCTGAATGGCTTGGCGAACGGAGACAAGACGGGAATCAGCGTCAGCGGTGCGGGAGATATCAACGGTGATGGCCTGGCCGATCTGCTCATCGGCGCCTCATATGCGGATCCGGGTGGCGTTGGCAATGCCGGTGCGACCTATCTGCTCTTTGGTCAGGACTCCTGGGGTACCGGGGCGGTCTCCATCGATCTTGCCACGCTGAATGGTACGACCGATGGCATTCGATTGAATGGGGTTTCGGCCAATGAGTTGAGCGGAAATTCGATCAGTCTCGCCGGGGATGTCAACGGCGATGGTTACGACGATCTTCTCATCGGCGCGATTGGCACTGGGGAGGGCGGTTTGCATGCCGGTGCGGGTTATGTGCTCTTTGGCGGCAACTTCAGCAATCTCTCTCCTGCGGGGCAAACCCTTCTTGGGGGCGCTGTT
>JADGAY010000213.1 GCA_015231775.1 Magnetococcales bacterium
GTGGACAAGGCCAACGTGCTCGAGTGCACCGAGTTGTGGCGCAAGACGGTGATCGAGGTGGGGGCGGATTATCCGGGAATCGCCTTGTCGCACATGTATGTGGACAACGCCGCCATGCAGTTGATCCGCAATCCGCGTCAGTTCGACGTGATTCTCACCACCAATTTGTTCGGGGATATCCTGTCGGACGAGGCGAGCATGTTGACCGGTTCGATCGGCATGTTGCCGTCGGCCTCCCTGGGTGAGCGGAGTGCGTTGTATGAACCGATTCACGGTTCGGCCCCGGATATCGCCGGCATGGGGGTGGCCAATCCGTTGGCGATGATTCTATCCGTGGCGATGATGTTCAAGTATACGTTGGATCAACCGGAGTTGGCGGATCGGATCGAGCGGGCGGTGCATCGGGTGTTGGATGCCGGGTTGCGCACGGCGGACATCTGGGAGGAGGGGATGACCAAGGTCGGAACCGCGGCCATGGGGGATGCGGTGGTGAAGGCGTTGGCGTAGGAAAAATCCAACGTTTACGGTGGTCCGGGGGCCGAAGGTCCCCGGACCACTGCAACGTGGGGCTTGTGTCGGATCCCCTGTTACAGTTACCCCACTATCCTTAGACGAAGGGACCATGAACATGGCAGCGGGAAATGGGCTAGAGTTGAGCAGTGAGTTGGCTTCTCGATTGCCCCTGTTCGCGGATCCCCGTTTTGAACAGGCGCATGAGGCGGCCACGGCGGGAAACGTGGCGGCGGCGATCGCCGGTTATGAAGCGATCGATCACGCCAATGCCGCACGCAACTTTCAGGATGCCCAACTCTTTGGACACAGGGGGGATCCGGACTCCTGCGTCATGCTGTTGAAAAAATGCGTGGCCGCGGATCCGAACCACCATCCGGCCTGGCGGATGCTGGCTGAACTGGGGAGCGGTCGAGAAGCGGAGCAGGCCTGCCTCAAGGGGTTGGAGGGGTATCCGGACGATACCGGTTTGCGTTTGCGTTGTGTGAACCTGCTCACGGAACGTCGGGATCTCCGGGGCGCGCTGGCTCTGCTCCAGGATGCCCCGCCGGCGAGTCGGGAGTCGCATGAAGTTCAACGCGCATTGGCGGATCTGGGTTGGAAACTGGGGGATTTTTCCACCGCCGAGCCGGCGCTGCGCAACTGCCTGCGCCTGAATCCCGCGGATTCCCAATCCTGCCAGATCCTGATCGAGATTCTCGATCGCCTCGATCGCCTCGATGAGGCGGTGCAGGTGTGTCGGGCGTTTCTCGGATCCAATCCCGGCGATGGGGTGATCTGGATGGCGCTTGGCGACATGCTGGTCCGTCAGGGCAACTGGGGGGAGGCGGAAGCGCTGTTCCAGGCGTTGCTGGGCGGGCAACCCTCCTGGCTGCGGGTGCGGCAGAAATACGCCGAGATGCTCGAGAAAGCCGGGCGTTTCCAGGAGGCGATCGATACCTGTTGGCAGAACATCCAGATGGCGCCCAACGATCTGGAGAGCTATCTGTGTCTCACCGACATGCTGCATCGCTTCAACAATCGCCCGCATGCCGGGATCGTGTTGCAACGGGTGTTCGAGCAGTATGCCCCGAGCGGGGATTGGGGTGCCTCGGTTCTGCCGCCCGCCCTGTCCACCAGGCTGATCTATCACCATCTCCCGGAGATCGCCAACCACTACTGCACCGGACGGCGCGCCCTGCTCGATCATACCGGCATCACCTTGTCGGCCAACCAGGGTGTCCATGGCAAGGTGGTGGAGATGTGCTGCATCGTGGTGGGGGATGAGCACATCCGCTTTTTGAACGATATCGCGTTTCCCGCGCTCCTGGCCACCGAGGGGTTCGAGGATTTGCGCCGCTCCCATCGGGTTGTCTATAATCTCTATACCACCCATGCCAATCTGCCGGGTTTGGAAACGTTTCTGCAGCAGTTGCGTCACCATGGGATCCCGTTTCGCGTGAACGTGGAACTCTTGTCCCTCTCCCAGGATCTGTATGAGGTGCTGTGCCTGCCGATCATCGATCAGGTGCGCCGATCGCTCGAGAGTGGCTCGGTTGTGGTGATGGCGGTTCCGGACGCGATCATGACCGGATCGATCGCGCGGGTGATCGGCGATATGCAGCCTTATGAAACCGTGGTTTGCCCCATGCCGCGCATCGACTCCGCGTTGGCCTATCCGGTGCTCAAACAGGAATTGGCGACGGGCAAGGGGTTGCGGAGCCGGGATTTCGTGCGACGCTGCATGACCGAGTTCCAGCATCCGCAAACCTATGCGGCACTGCGCAATCAAAGCAACTGCTTGCGGTATGAGGATCACGGCGGTTATTACGCGGCACGGAATTTCGCGCCGCCACCCTTGTGTTTTCAGGCGCGCCCGGAGATGCTCGATCATCTGATCCATGCCCCCATGTGCGGTCCGACCTCGCATGCCTGTTTTTACATCGTGGATCACGATTTCGTGGAGTCGGCGTTTCGATCCAACACCATGCGTTTGATTCAAAACAGCGACTATTTCTTCTGGGCGGAGTTCACCGGTCCCGGTCGCCATTCCGAGTTTCTGGCGGGTCGCAAGGGAGAGCACCATTACTATCCGGAGTCGTCGCGTTTCATCTATCAGCAGGAAGTCAAGTGGATCCATTCGGACTCAAGCGCCGGTCGTGATCGGGCTGGTTCGATGGTGGATTAACCGTTTACCGTATTGGCAATTTTCATCTTTTTGGAAGGAAGACCATCATGGATGTTTTCAATGTCGCCATCGCCGGCGCGACCGGCAATGTGGGTCGGGAGATGCTCGCCATTCTGGAGGAGCGCAATTTTCCCGTGGGTGAGCTGCATCTGCTGGCCTCGGAGCGGACCGCCGGCAGCCGCATTGAATATCGCGGTCGCGAGATCGTGGTGCAGAACCTGGCCGAGTTCGATTTTGCCGGCGTGCATGTCGGCCTGTTCTCGCCGGGCGGATCGGTGTCGGCGGTGCATGCCCCGCGCGCTGCCGCCGCCGGGTGCGTGGTGGTGGACAACACCTCCTATTTCCGCATGGAGCCGGATATCCCGCTGGTGGTGCCCGAAGTCAATCCCGAGGCGATCGCCGGCTACAAAAAGCGGGGGATCATCGCCAACCCCAACTGCTCGACCATCCAGATGGTCGTGGCCTTGAAGCCGATCCATGACGCCGCGCGCATCAAGCGGGTGGTGGTGGCCACCTATCAGGCGGTCTCCGGCGCGGGCAAGATGGCCATTGATGAACTCATGGAGCAGTCGCGCGCCTTCTTCATTCCGGGCCGCGACGTGCCGCCGAAGAAGTTCATCAAGCCGATCGCCTTCAATCTCATTCCGCACATCGACTCCTTCCTGGAGAACGGCTACACCAAGGAAGAGATGAAAATGGTGAACGAGACCCACAAGATCCTCGATCCCAACATCCGCGTCACGGCCACCACGGTGCGCGTGCCGGTGTTCAACGCCCACTCCGAGGTGGTGACCATCGAGACCGAAAAGCCCCTCTCCCCCGACGAGGCCCGTGAGTTGTTGCGGAACGCGCCAGGTATCGAGGTGGTGGATGATCCCACCAAGCCCACCTACATCACCCCGCGTGAGGCCGCTGGCAAGGATGCCACCTTCGTGTCGCGCATCCGCAAGGATTTCAGCGTGGAGAACGGCTTGCAGATGTGGGTGGTCTCCGACAATCTGCGCAAGGGTGCCGCGTTGAACGCGGTTCAGATCGCCGAGGTGCTGATTCGCGATCATCTGGGCAAGTAATCTGGAATGAAGGGGTGAACCGGTGCCGATGATCAGCAGCGCGCGACGCAGGATCGGGAGTGCGTGGGTCGGACTCTCCGGCCTGGCGTGGATCCTGTTCGGGATGGCTGGAGAGGCCGAGGCGCTGTCCATGACCGGTCCGTTGTCGGTGAAAAGCGCCTTGAACGCCCCTTTCGCCGCTGAGATCCCCTACGTCGTCGAGTCGGATGAGCCCCCGTTGCAAGTCGAGGTGCTGGTCGGGACGAACTCCGACTTCACCTCCGGGGGTGCCCGTACCCGTTTGAGCGCCCGCCTGGTGGAAGCGGGCGTGGCGGGCGGCAGGATCGTCATTACCGGCACTCAGCCGGAAAACGAGCCCTTTTTCACCCTGTTGTTGCGTGTCACCCAGGGGGATGTCTCCTTTGTGCGCAACTATCCGGTGGTCCTCGACGCGGCGGCCTCGGGCGTCACCCCGGCCTTTCCGGTCAAGGGTGGCAAGGCCGCCGCAGGGGAACCCCTGCCCGAGTTGAGCGTCATTCCGCAGGATCTGCCGACCCAACCCCCGGTTTGGCTCTCCGCTTGGCTGGGCTTGCACCGGTGGATCAACGCAC
>JADGAY010000214.1 GCA_015231775.1 Magnetococcales bacterium
CCATCCAGGGTGTCGAAGGAGCGACCCTGGATCTTGTTGCGTTGCGCCTGATAGACCGTGGTGTGCATGGTCTGGACGTGGACCACCCGCACATCGACCACCTGATGGGCCTCCTGCCAGTCGTGATAGATGAACCAGCCGATCCAGACCACGGCGATGAACAGCAGGGTCAGGGAGGTGGTGCGCAAGGAGTCGCGACTGACACGCTGGAATCGTCGCACCGCCTCGTGCTGGGGGGTGATGTTGAACGGTTCCGTCGGCAGGTTGCGCCGGGCGTGGATCTTGCCCATCAGATAAACGCCGATGAACATCAGGGCGGGGAACCAGAATTTCCAGAACATGGATTGAGCTTTCATCCTTGGGTGGAATGGATCAGGATGGGAACGTGGATCCCATCACCCCGGCGTGGCCTTTCCCCGGGAGCGTTTCGCGCCGGGGATGCCGCAGGACACGGGCGGCACAGCCTTTTGAAAGTGAAGGGAACTATTGCCGGATTCCCGTGATTCAGAGTAACATGGAATCATGAAGATATCGACCACGCTTGTTGAGGTTCGAGGAGAGATGGCGATGAAAGCCAAGGATATCATGGTTAGTGATGTCATCACGGCCCCCCCGGAGATGTCCGTGCGCGATCTGGCGCGTCTGCTTACCGAAAATCGCATTGGTGGCGTACCCATTGTCGAGGAGGGGCGCCTGCTGGGCATGGTGACCGAGGAGGAGCTGTTGTCCCAGGTCAAGACCATCCACCCGCCGCTCATGCTCACCATCCTCGACGCGGTGATCCCCATTGCCGGGGAGTTCCGCTACGAGGAGGATCTGCGGCGCATGGCCGCCTCCACCGCCGGGGAGATCATGAACATCGATCTGGACGTGGTGGACGAGGAGACCGATCTGGCCGAGATCGCCACCCTGATCAGCGACCGGCATGTGGCGCTGGTGCCGGTGTTGCGTGGCGAGACGCTGGTCGGGATCATCGGCAAGCGCGACGTGATTCGTGGCATGCTGGCGGATGATGCCGCGTGAGTGGAGCGGATGTGACCTGTTGGAGCGGTGAAAGTCGCTCCGAGGCCGAGACCGAGGGTTGGGGACGGGAGTTGGGCGATTGCCTGGCCCCTGGGGTGGGGGTATTGCTGCACGGGGATCTGGGGTGCGGCAAGAGCGTTTTCGCCCGCGGCGTGTTGCGCGGGTTGGGGGTGGAGGCGGATTACATCACCAGCCCCACCTTCACGTTGGTCAACGGCTACGACGAGGGTCGCCTGCCCGTGGCCCATTTCGACCTCTATCGGTTGTCCGATCCCGAGGAGTTGGAGGGGATCGGGGTGGAGGAGTATGTGGATGGGCGTGGCGTGGCGCTGGTCGAGTGGCCGGAGCGGGGTTCGGGTGTGGATTTCGGCGCGGTGCTGGAGGTGCTCCTGGAGGATCGCCCCGACGATCCGGCGTTTCGTCGGGTCACCTTGCGCGCCTCGGATCGTTTGAGTCGGGGTTGTCTGGATGGATTCATCGCCAAACGGAGAGTGGGACGTGGCTGAGCGGGCTCGGGATTTCATCGCCGTCCACCTGGGGGAGGGTGCCACGGTCCACAAGGTGGCTGGGGATGCCTCGTTTCGGAGTTACTATCGGGTCGCCTCGGAGCGCGGACGCTACATTCTCATGGATGCCCCGCCGGACAAGGAGGACTCCGCCCCGTTCGTGGATATCGCCCGCTTCCTGCGCGGTCATGGGGTGCCGGTGCCCGAGGTGGTCGCCGAACGGCTCGACCGGGGGTATCTGCTGTTGGAGGATTTCGGCGATCAGACCTATTTGAAGGCCCTCGAGGCCGGTGAGTCGCCGGAGCGGCTCTATCGTGCGGCGGTGGAGACCTTGATCGGTCTGCAAGAGACCCCGGCGGATGGCCGGTGCATCGCCCATGGTCGTCCTTACGATCGGGCCATGCTGCGTCGCGAGTTGGCCCTGTTCACGGATTGGTACATCGAGGGGATTCTGGCGAAACCGATCTCTCCCGAGGATCGCCTGGCCTTTGACCAGGTGTTCGACACCCTGCTTGACCGGGTGCTCGAACAGCCTTGGACCCTGGTCCATCGGGATTATCACAGTCGCAACCTGATGTGGTGCGACGGTCGGGTGGGGGTGCTGGATTTTCAGGACGCGGTGATGGGACCGATCACCTATGATCTGGCCAGCCTGCTGCGGGATTGCTACATCGCCTTCGATCGACCGTTCCGCGAGGCGGTGATGGGGTGGTGGTTTGCCGACCCGCGCATTCGCGCCCGCTACGGGGTGGATTGGCCCACCTTCCAGGCCGATTTCGAACGGATGGGGATCCAGCGCAATCTCAAGGCGATCGGCATTTTCGGGCGGTTGTCGCTGCGGGATGGCAAACACGGGTATCTCAACGACATCCCCCGCACCATGGGGTATGTGCGGGAGACCCTGCCGGGTCATCCGGAGTTGGCCGGGCTGGAACGGCTGATCGATCGCTACGCGCCGGGTTGAGGCTGGGAGGTGTCGCGGCCATGCAGGCGATGATTCTGGCCGCCGGATACGGCAAGCGGCTGCGTCCCCTGACCGATACCCTCCCCAAGCCGCTGGTGGAGATGGGCGGGCGTCCGCTCCTCGATCACACCCTGACGCGGCTGGCCGGCCTGGGGATCCGCCGGGTGGTGATCAACGTGCATCATCTGGCGGACCAGATCATCGCCCACGTCGGGGATGGGGCCGGCTTCGGGCTGGAGGTGGTCTGGTCCCGGGAGTCGGTGCTGCTCGAGACCGGCGGCGGGGTGCGACTGGCCCTGACCCATCTCGGTGCCGAGCCGTTTCTGGCGGTCAACGGCGATGTGGCCTGGGATCTGGCGTTGGCCCCCCTGATCCGGGGGTTCGACGCCGCGCGCATGGATGGTCTGCTGGGTCTGGTCCCGACCCCGGATGGCGGGCGCGGGGATTTCATCGTCGATCCGGTCTCAGGCGGGTTGCGCCGCTCCGTGGCCGGGGAGGCGGGATGGATCTACTCCGGGCTGCAGATGGCGCGACCCGGCGCCCTGGAAGGGTATCCCATCGAACCGTTCTCCTTGAACCGCTTCTACGACGATGCCATCCAGGCGGGCCGGCTGTTCGGCGTGGTCCTGGAGGGATTCTGGGCCGACATCGGCACCCCGGAGCGGCTTGAACGAACCCGCGCGGCGTGGAAAAAGCGCTTTGCAATCGGTCCGGGGTTGGCATATAAAGGGTGATGGTATGGACGCTTTTTCCGCGTGGCTCCCGGACGGGCACGACGCGGATGGGACGCGGGGGATCTCTCCCCCCTTCATGGAAAATCAACAAAGGGAATGATGACGATGGACTACAATCTGGCCCGGGTCAACATGGTCAAATCCCAGGCGGTGCCGAACATGGTGCTGGATGAGGCGCTGCTCACCGGCATGCTGCGGGTGTCGCGCGAGGCCTTCACCATACCGGCCCACAAGACATTGGCCTATTCGGACATGCCGGTGGCCTGGAACGATTCGGGTCGGTGCTCCCTCACCCCGTTGCAGACCGGCCAGATGATTCAGGAGTTGGCCCTCTCCGCCGGGGATCGGGTGCTGGTGATCGGGGCCGGCAGCGGCTACGAGTGCGCCCTGCTGGCGGACATGGGCATGAAGGTGTTCGCGCTGGAGTCCGATGCCGAACTGGCGGCGCGCGGGGCCAAACTCACCGAGGGATCGGATGTCACCTGGCGGGTCGGGCCCCTGGCCGACGGCTGGAGCGAGGCGGGTCGTTACGACGGCATCCTCATCTGCGGCGCGGTCGCGGCAGTGCCCAACAAGATCATCGGCCAGTTGCAACCGGATGGGGCGCTGACCGTGATCAAGGGGCTGACCGGCGACCCGGTGATGCAGGGGGTGAAGATCTCGGGCGTTCCCGCCCGCGAGGAGCGGATTTTCGATACCGTGGCCCCGATTCTGCCGGGCTTCGGCGATAGCGGGTTTCGGGTTTGAGGGGATTAACGTAAATCAGGGATGAGACGACCGTGAGTCTGATTGTACAAAAATACGGCGGAACCTCCGTTGGCACGCTCCAGCGGATCCGCAACGTGGCCGCGCGAGCGGTCGCGGCGCACCGGGCGGGACACCGCGTGGTGGTGACGGTATCGGCCATGTCGGGCGAGACCAATCGCCTGGTGGCCATGGTGGAGGAGCTATCCGGCGGCGATTACAGCCAGCGGGAGTACGACGTGGTGGTGGCCACCGGAGAACAGGTGTCCATCGGTCTTCTGGCCATCGCCATCGACGCCCTCGGCG
>JADGAY010000030.1 GCA_015231775.1 Magnetococcales bacterium
ACAATTTCTTTTATTGTATAATATATAATAAAAATTAATATTTTAAGTTAATAAAATCTTTTGGTACATGTTTTGTCAGCCAAATATCGTTTACAGATAAGAAAAATTTGTAATTTTCTAAATACATCTCGTATGCACGAATCTCTAATACCGATACCGTCTTTCCGTGTCGTTGTCCAACTTTGATTGCAGTTGCAATATTGTTAGATAGATGTACATGTTGACGATTTCCAGGACGTAATCCAGTAGCAAAAATGGATTCGATCAAATGAACAGATGTTCCATGGTACAACAATTTTGGTGGTATTGACGTTGGAAGGCCAAGATCCACGGCAACCGAATGTCCTTGATTGGCACGCATACGCTGTTCATCGTCACTGAACGAAAACCGCTTCTTGTCGTTTTCTGCTACCGTCCGCTCCAACAAGGCGCGATTGATCTGAATTCCTTTTTTGTTGGCAAGACGAATCAGGTCGTTAACACTTGCCCAGCCATGACCATCCAGAACCAAGCCGATACTCCCCGGATTGTGGCGTAGGACATAACTGAGAAACCTGCTCAACTTTGTGATGCTGGTCGCCATGGAGATCATTTAAAGGCCGTTTGGAGAAGTTTGACCGCTTCCGATGACAGTGCTAATCATTGATAAATCAGAAGGATAAACGTTTGCGGCAATCTTGAAGGCAGTAGCCATCCGTTCAACATCCTGTCCTGCACGGTGTATCCGTTTTCCCTTTAACAGAACACCACTATTGAACCATCTCCACATAAATTCTTGATACTCCATAAAAGGTGGCGGTTTATACGCCACCTTTGCAGCCTCAAGCAAAACACGCATCCACTGAGCATCCCGTCCAGGGGCATCGGTGAGGATAAGGGGCGCATTTCTCATCGCTTCAATGGTAAATTGCGCAATGTCTTGAATTGGGCAGCCATCATGAATGATCATCGATCTGGTAATGCCGGTGATAGCCTCTGCTTTAGGATCCCAGAAAGTTTCCAGCCAGCACTGGGATGGTTGGATCAGATAGGAGGTCACCTTTTCATCCTTGATTGGATCCATCCAGGCGATTTCTGTGGGGTAACTGTTGCTGTGAAGACCACTTGCCTCCAAATCGATTATCAGTATCCCTTCTACTGGTGGAGAGACTCTTTCAGATATCTTGGTCATCGTCGCCATATTGTTCTCAATCATCATCACTGTCTCGTTCAAGCGTTTTCCATGAGCGGATGTTGGCCTTATTGGTTGGAACTCGGGATCCAACAAATGCAGAGAAACCGAATGCACAGCACCCTTAGAGCATTTTGCGGTTGATCAAGAAATATCTCACTTATCCGACACCGAATGTCGTATGCTGTCGCTATACTGCAACAATCTTTCCCACTGGAGAGAACCATGACCGCACCATCCGACAAAATGCGTTCCGACACCTTGTTGAGGCAGTGGGCGATGTTGCGGTTGATTCCGCGACAGCCGCGAAGAATCTCCACCACGGATATTTGGGGTCGCCTGAAGGATCAGGGATATTGTGTCGATGTGCGCACCGTGCAGCGAGATCTGGATAAACTCTCGACGATTTTTCCGCTGGTTTGCGATGAACATAAACCGAAAGGGTGGTCCTGGATGAAAGAGGCCGATCCCTTCAATCTACCGACCATGGATGCCCATACCGCGTTGAGCTATCGTATTTTGCGCGTCCATGCCGAGCATCTGTTGCCGCGCTCCACGATCGCCTACCTCACGCCGTATTTTGCTATGGCTGAAAACATCCTGGCCGTGCAATCGGGATCCGATCTCGACACATGGACACGCAAGGTGGCTGTCATTGCCTCGACCCTCTCCTTTTTGACACCGGAAGTCGTGCCGGAGGTGATCGAGTCGGTCTACGCCGCCTTGTTGCAGGGTCGCTGTCTGGTGATACGCTACCATGCGCTGCAAGCCACGGAAATCCGGGAGTACCTGGTGCATCCATTGGGATTGGTGTTTCGCAACGGTGCGGTCTATCTGGTATGCACTTTCCGGGACTACAGCGACATCCGACACTTGGCGCTGCATCGTGTTCAGGAGGCTAACCTGTCGGAACATGTTGTGAAGATTCCGCCAGAGTTCGATCTGCAACAACATATTTATGATGGCAGATTCCAGTATCCGGAAGGGGGCATGATCGAACTGGTTTTGCGCATCCATGATCGGGTCGCGGAACATCTCAGAGAGACCCCATTGGCGGTCAACCAGAGCATCCGACAGGAGTCGGACGGATGGAGCCGTCTGGAGGCGACGGTTCAGCGGACCAAACAATTGCGCTGGTGGCTGTTGAGTTTTGGTGAGTATGTGGAGGTAATTTCACCAGGGGGGTTGCGAGAGGAGATCGCGACAACCATCCGAAACATGGAAAACCACTATGCATAAAATGATCATCGCCATTTCGTCCCGCGCCCTGTTCGATTTGGAGGAGAGTCATACGGTCTTTCAGGAACAGGGAGTAACCGCTTATGCGGCGTGGCAAATCGCGCGGGAGGATGAACCGCTTGCCCCGGGGCCGGCCTTTTCACTGGTCCGCAAGCTGATGGCGTTGAATAACAGCCACCCGGAGCAGCCATTGGTGGAGGTGATTCTGCTCTCCCGCAACAGTTCGGATACCGGATTGCGTGTCTTCAACGCCATCCGTCACCATGGTTTGGATATCGTGCGGGCGGTTTTTACCTCTGGCGAGACCCCCTGGCGTTATGCCGCAGCCTTTCATGCGCATCTGTTTCTCTCCTTGAATCCCGACGATGTGCGACTCGCCTTGGCCTCCGGCGTGGCTGCGGCGGTGATTCTGTCGCCCACCCATCCCCAACCCTTGGAGGGAAGCGGACCGGTACGCATTGCCTTCGATGGGGATGCAGTGCTTTTTTCCGATTCTTCGGAACGGATTTATCAAGAACGCGGATTGGCGGCCTTTCAGGAAAACGAAATCCTGGCTGCCCGAGATCCGTTACCGGATGGACCTTTCAAGCCGATGCTGGCAGCGATTCAGTGGATTCAGGGTCAACATTCACCGGAGTCCTGTCCGATCCGCACGGCCCTGGTCACAGCTCGAGGCGCACCGGCGCATGAACGGGTCATCCGAACCTTGAGACATTGGCAGATCCGTGTGGATGAGCTGGTATTTCTGGGAGGTTTGGACAAAGGGGCCTTTCTGGCGGCCTTCGGCGCCGATATCTTTTTCGATGATCAAACCGGACATTGCGAATCGGTGCGCCGCTTTGTGCCTGCCGGTCATGTTCTGCACGGTGTGACCAATGCCGTGGAGCCATCCCGACATGGATGAACCACCGGTCATCCTGGTCGTGGATATCGAGGCGAGCGGGTTGCATGATGGCGGTTACCCGACCGAAATTGCCTGGATGGATCCAATCCGCGATCAAGCGGCCACTTCGTTTCTGATCCGTCCTTCGGAGCGTTGGCTGCAAGGCAAATGGGATTTCAAGGCGGAACGGTTAACCGGGATTACCCGTGAGATGTTGATCAAGGAGGGGGTGTCACTGTATGAGGTGGCGGCGCGTTTCAAGGAGAGAATGGTTACTGCGGACCTGATCCTCACCGATGCCCCGGAGTGGGACCGGCATTGGGTGGAGGCGCTATTCCGTGAAGCCTGGGTATCCTTTGAACTCCCAGCATTTTATGATCTTCATGCTTATGTTCAAGAGCATTTTGGTGCCGTTATGCGTCTGCAGCCACAACCTCTTCATCGAGCTGGTGACGATGTCGAGAGATTGGTCGGAGGGTTGATCAATGTTATACAGAGCAAGCGTCTTTTTTTCTCATCCCTGGCACGGATACAGGTGCCCGCACTGCCATCAAGAGATGCTCAGTTGTATCCAGCCCACAGCACCAGGGAAGCACAGTATTGCGTCGCTCGGTTGGACTGAGGCCGAAGCGCTGGAAACCTATTTCAAGTTTCGTCCCTTTGCAGAAGATTGGAATCATCCAGGGATGGAAGTTTATGATGACTTATAAATATAATTGGCAACTGCCTTCCGTCAGCAGCAAAGAAACGTGCTGGAGTTCGTAATCAAGGACATTTCGGGCGAGTTTGGCGGAATTCAGCCTCCTTCATGGCTACCAGAGCAAAAATGGTCGTTGCAAAGGAGGCTGGAGCGGTTCTCATCGGTAAACGGTTGCCAATTCCAACAGGTCGGGACATGAAGCCAAGATTTACCTCAGTGATCGTTTACGTTTTGGTGACTTTTTTTGATTGTTATATTTTGGTACTTCACCATATAGTTTGATATGCTCAGCAATTACCAAATATTCCGCCTCAGCAACTTTCCCTAATGTTCTATAATCTTCAACCAATTTTTCTCGTTCGTCTGGATCCTGGATGGATTCGTATTTCTTGCTCAGATCGCTATTGATGAAGAACGGCCATATCGCAACATACAGCCATTGTTCAAGATTATCAGTATCATCATAATCAAAAAGAAATCTGGCAGCTCCTCCATGCCCTGGACCTTTTCTTCCTGTTAATGTGTTGTTAAATTGCTGAAGTCGTCCTTTAAGACCATTGATTGAATTTGTCATTCCAAAATAAACAATATTATCACGGAATGAAAAATATTTACCTGCCATATCATGTCTGGATATGGCAAGCGCATAGATGCCAGGACATTGAATATTTTCCAATTCATCTTTTGTATCAAAGTGACACCAGGCAGAAAATCTCTCTTCAAGGTCTGATGAGACTTCTGCTTTATTGTTAGATGGAGTATCAGTGACGTGTTGAGTGTATTCATTTGGCCAATGAGGTATTCTTGAGGATTTTATGAATTGTTCTCTGCGTTCTTTAGATGCCTCTGGGAGAAGCGCGTTGAGATCTCCAAGAACTGAACAATCGTGATCTTGAAGAATAATGGCAAATTTGTCTACCAATTCTTTATTGAATAGATGCGATCCTTTATCAAGATCTCTTAATGCCGTCCTAAGCTTTAAGACAGGTCTGTCTATTTTTTCAATCTGACCAAGACAGCTACCTTTGAGCGAATCTTGATCCTTGCGTCCAAATCTGATCTCAGTTCCGTTGCTTGAAGGAATGAAATACCAATCTAATTTGGCGTCATGAATAATATTGGCAAAACGAACAAATTGAGCTTGCGTTTCTTTGTCCCATACCTGGTACATTCCTTGAAACCCATGCCTATCAAAGCGGTCAAATAAATTATCAGGTGTTAACATGTTGTCCTCCATCTGAAGTGAATAGGGGCGCTAATCTGTGGTCTTGATTGTCAGAATTTTAATTGCTTCAACAAACTTAATTATAACCTTCAAGTCAAGGCAAGTCAAGTAATTATTTGAGTGCCAAATTTTTTGATCGTATATGGTTTCCCGGTACGAAATGATTCCTGACCAGGGAGATGATTCTCTCGGGTCTCAAATGAATGGTGACCGGATGCTTACCAAAACGTTCTCGATAGGCAAAGATCGCCTCATCGATCGTCATATTCTCCATTTTTCCATCTTGCAGGGGATCGTCTTTGTTTTCAATGATAAATATCATTTTTTGGCTTTCTGATTGTTTTACAACCGAGGATCGACCGGTTCACTCTCCAGGGCCAGGATGGCAAACGCACAGGCATGCACCTCGCGCAGGGGTTGGCGCGCGACAAAACGGTGCAGCCCTTCCAGACCCAGGGCGAACTCCTGCAGCGCCCGTTTCCGTTTGGTGGTCAGTGCTCTTGGTCTGAGCCGCTCCAGATTCTCCGGCAGAAGATATTCCGGGCCGTAAATCAGACGCAGGTACTCCGGGCCTCGGCACTTGATCGCGGGTTGCAGCATCCCCTTGGACCCGGAGGTGACGAAGGTTGCCGGTTTGACCACCATCCCTTCGCCACCGGCAGCGGTCAACGCCTGCCACCAGTCGGTCGCCTCCGCGCACGCACGCTCCGAATGCAAATCCACCGGTTTGAATGCGGTGGTCGTGACCAGATCGGGCAGCGCTTCGGCCAGCCGTGACAATTTGGACAGATGCCACAGATGGGTCTGGTCGTCGTGAACCTTGCCCTCGGAAGCCAGCAGATGAAATGGCGCCACGCGCAACCCGCTCCCCTCGGCATCCCCCTGACCATGATGAGCTAACACCCGTCGATAGGCATGCATTGCCTGATGACGCATGGCCGTGCGCTCCACCCACTCCTGCCAGGCAGGATCATCAACCCAGGTCGTCTTCGTCCATGCGCAAAGAGAGGAGAACAGGCTCTCCCCGGCAACGGCCACAGGCGCAAACTGGCGACGGATCAGCGGCATGGCTTTGATCGACCAGGGCAGGATTTCCGCATCCAGACACACCCAATCGGTTTGCAGCTCTTCCCACAATCCAGCGGTCTCCATCCCTGCCGACAGACGTTGCAATATCTCCTGCTCGGAGTCGCTGCTGGTGAAAAAGGGCCGACCGGTGCGGGTGTGGATCACGCCGAGACGCTCCTGGATCAACCCGAAGCGCTGACGACTCACCTTGGGTGTGCGACAAAGGATGATGATCGCCCGCGACCCCATGTGTTTTTCCTGGCAGATCACCTCGACGACCCCTCGGCGTCGGTAATAGTCGAAAGCCTCTTTCGGGGACTCCAGCATTCCGGGATCCTGGGCGGTTTCGCTGGGAGACATGGTGGGCGGCAGATGGATCAACCATTTGGGATCGATCGCCTCCCGGCTCATCATCTCCATGGCGGCAGCGGCGGAGTTCGTATCGATGCGCACCACACCCGCCAGGGTCGTGACCACCCGACGCAGCCCGATTGTTTCGGAAAAATCCAGCAGATCATCGGCCTGCTGCTGTGGCGAAAGAGAATTTTCCTCCAACACCGCGTCCTCGGGCGTGACCAGGGGGCGTGTCGGGGGATGGTGCATCCGTTCCGCCGGAACCGCGACCAACTCCTTTTCCGGATAGCGCAGTGCGCTCAACTGGCCACCGAACACGCAGCCAGTATCCAGACAGAGGGTATGGTTAAGCCATTCCGCCTGCTCAACCGGGGTGTGACCGTAGACCACCAGGGACTCGCCGCGATAGCTCCTGGCCCATTGAAGTCGAACCGGCAGACCGAACACATCCACTTCGCCGCTGGTTTCACCATACAGGGCAAAATCACGTGTCCGCGCGGAGCTGCGACCCTGCATCTCCTCTTTCATGCCGGCATGGGCCACCACCAGTCGCCCGTTATCCAGGACATAATGGCCGATCAATCGATCCAGAAAGCTGGCGGCCTCGGCACGCTCCTCGGGGCTTCTTGCGGCAAACTGCTCCAAAGAACGCTCCAGTCCATGAGCGATCGTGACCTGTTTGCCTCGCAATGCTCGGGCGAGCTTGACATCGTGATTGCCCGCCACGCACAACCCCATGCCGCTCTCCACGATGGCACGCACCAGTCGCACTACGCCGGGGGAGTCCGGTCCGCGATCGACCAGATCTCCCAGAAAGATCACCCGTCGTTGGTCGGGGTGATGCAGACGCCGTTCTCCTGCGGCATCGATCTCCCATCGATAGCCCAGACGCTCCAGCAGGGTTTCGAGTTCCGTCAGACAGCCATGCACATCGCCGATGATGTCGAACGGCCCCGATTCGTCACGCCGATTGGTCCAAAGACGCACCCGATGAATTTTAGCCGCTTCCACCTGGGATGGATCCTGGAACCGATAGACATGCCGGATTCCTTCCCGCTCCATCCCTTTGAGCGAACGACGCAGCTCCTCGCATTGGCCGTGAATGATCTTGTTTGAAAAAGGACGATTGCCACGGCGGGCATGACGCTCTTCCAGCAAGGAGGGGGACAAATCAAAGACGATGGCGATACAAAACAGATGATACTCCCGCGCCAGTTCGATCAGCATCTTGCGGGAGGATTTTTGCACATGGGTGGCATCCACCACGGTCAATCGCCCCAGCTTCAGACGCTTGCCGACAATGGTGCG
Source organism: Magnetococcales bacterium (assembly GCA_015231775.1). GTDB lineage: Bacteria > Pseudomonadota > Magnetococcia > Magnetococcales > Magnetaquicoccaceae > Magnetaquiglobus. Next base: position 7,949 of record JADGAY010000030.1, read on the forward strand.
CAACAGATCGAAGGCTTCGGGCGTGACCTTTTGATCGTTCTCGTCATCGACCAGCATGGCCCGACAGCCATCCGAGGAGACCACCTCGGTCGGCAAAAAATGGCGGCTGGCAAACGTACTTTTGCCCGATGCGGTCGCCCCCACCAGCAGGACCAGGGAGAGTTCCGGAATCTCGATTTTCATACCCTGCACTCCTTGCGTTGCGTCCCAGAGGTCGTGCCCGTCTTCAGCCCATCGGTCTCTTTTTCAAAAATCGCCATCTGGGTGGGTGATCCCGATTCCGCATCTTCCTCGCCGATGCCCCGCAACGAAACGCGATAACCGAATCGCTCGGCCATTGTTTGCGACCACGCCTGAAATTCGGCGCGACTCCACTCGAAGCGGTGATCTGGATGACGCCATTGTCCTGGCTCCAGGTTGGGAAAACGGGCGTTCGCCTCGCGATTCGGCGTGGTCAGCAATACGGTGGCGGGCGTGGCCGCGCCGAAGAGCACCCTGGAAAAATCGTCGAGACGCGCTGGATCCAGATGTTCCACCACCTCCATGAGTACGGCCATATCGTATCCGGTCAGCCGTTCATCCCGGTAGAGGAGCGAACCTTGCCGCAAAGTCACCCGTTTGCGTCTGGTCTCCGGGAGATGATCCCGGTCCAGACGTTCTGATGTCGTCTTGAGCGACTTGATGGCGTGATCCACCCCGGTCAACCTGGGAATCCCGGTGGTCCGCACCAGCCTGCGCAGCAGATCGCCCTCCCCGCAACCGAGATCAAGGACGCTGGTGGGATTCCGACGCACGATCTCCTGGCAAACCACTTCAAGACGTTCCTCTTTCAGGCTGACGGATTTTTTGACTTCCGTCTTGATCTCCGTCTGATCATCCGGGTGGAGATCAACAGGGTCGGTGGCGGTCAGACGTTCTTCCACTTGCCGGGTCCATTGTTTCTGATGTTTCAGATAACGGCGCGTGATCAACTCTCGCAACGGATGGATGGCCAGCCAGTTCTTGCCCCGGTGCAGCAGTTTTTCCATTTCGTCAAGATCGATCCAGTAGTGCTTGTGGTTGTCGAGTACCGGAATGAGAATGTACAGCTGTGACAGAACCTGCTTCAGAGGTGCCGTGATCGAGAGTCGCACCTGATGGAAGTCGCTCTCCCCCCACTGGGGAAAATGAAGATCCAACGGCAGTCGGGTCGCGGACACGGCATAACCCAGGGGGGCGAACAGCTCTTTGATCAAACGCGCCTCACCCCGACATGGCAGGGTGGGCAGGCAGATCTCCAGGGGGAGTGGATGTTCCACCAGTTCGGGTTTTTCCTTGGAGTGACCATTCATGGCGCTGGAAAAGGCCTGTGCCATGGCAACGCTCAACCATGAGGAGGCCGCGTATGCCCGGTCGTTGACATAGTGTTCCATGCCGGAGGCGCGCAGCCCGACCGCACGCTGAGGCCGGACCAGCTCCAGGGGGTCGAGTTCCACGTACAATACAGCGGTGCAACGTTTGGCGTGGGCTTCCGGATAGAAGACGTGGATCGTTCCACAGGAAAAAGCTCTCCTGTAGAGTCGCTCCGGATGCTTGTGCAGCAGAAAACCGAGATCGGTCGCCGGTTCATGGGTGTTGGTGATGGAGAGGATCATGTTGCCTCCAGCGCGGAACAAGGGATATAAACCCAGGCCATGAGATCCATGCCCGCCACCTTGCAGCGGGTGCGGCAGGATGTGTGTCGTTCGTAGGTCGACAAATCGAGTCTGTTCAACGCGCTCTGATCCACCCAGTGCAGCCTGCCGTGAATGCGACCCTCGCCATCAAAAGGGGACGCCGGTTCTGGCTGGGTGATCAGCCGTACTTCGGTGATTGCGGAAGATAGGGCAGGGATCTCCCTGGTACCGAAACCATCCTCATCGATTTTGTCTGGCGGACGCTTCCCAGACACGAACAAGGGAACCAGATGGTGCTCCTGATGGATCCGCATGGCCAGATCCCAGTTCTGCCGTTCCGATTGGCTGCATGGAAAGCACTCCCTTGGCGAGCGGGGATTCAAGGCCAATTCTTTGGAATGGCCGGGTTCGGTTGTGCTCTCGATCTCGGCACAGGAAGCCGGTATGGTCCAGACGATCCACATTCCAAGATGATCCGGCCAGGGATGTGGGTTTTCGTGAACGCACCAGGGAAACCTGCGTTTATTCCTTGTGGGCGATGACGGGGTTGCTGCCAAAGCGTCTCGATCCAACCGGCAACACGGACAACATGCCATCGCCATGTGACCTTTCAAGCGCTCCAAGGTTTGATCGGCTGCGATATTCAACATCGCGCAGATCCAGGAAAATGAGCCAAAAGCCCTGGAGGGGGCATGAAACCAACGCCAGATCGTGCCGTATTCATTCCTTAAAAACGGATCGATCTCCAAGACTGGATTTTCCAAACGCCGCGTCAAACCGATCCAGCGTTGCGCGTATCGATCCAAGATCCGAAACCAATAATCTTGTTCATACTGTTCCATTCTGAGGATCCCCTGAGATGACTTGCCTGGCAATGATTTCGTTATATCTCGTTCTTGATTCCACCCAGTTCCCGGATTCAATGATCGGATAGCCGGTGCCGTCCGGACAGAGATAGATCCAGGCCGATATGTCTGGATGATCCAGCTTCCAGAGTTCACGACAAAAGAATTTCGGATGACCTTCCAAGCGATCCAAACGACGCACTGACTCCTGATCGACCCAGTACAACTCTCCATGAATGACGCCATTGCCTGGCATCGCCATCGGGTAGCCAGGTAGTTGATACATCAGCAATCCCGTGGCCGAGGTCATGATCGGATCTGCGGTTTTCCCCATCAAATAGTGGTTGCTGCAGCCCCGCTTGAGGGTTCCATAAACAAAAACAGGAATTTTCTGATGATTTGTCATGATTCCTCCGGTTTATAATGATTGGCAAAAAAACATCATAATTTGTAATATAATTTTTAGATGTTTGATCGATCATGACGACAATTCAATTCATTCACGGAAATCAATAACAATTTATCTTATGATTTCGATGATTTAATTAATTAGATTAAAATGAGATATCAGCTATTTCAGCGTAAGTATAATACAGATTATTGTCGCTGGTGAAATCCAACTCCCCCCCATCCAGAAAACGCTGAATGAAGTCGATCACCGCTTCAATCGTCAAAAATGGTACATCGATACTGGCGATCAAGCCGATACCGAAAGGATAATCCCGTTGAACAGACCAGTTCTCCACCACATGGTAGTCGCCGGAATTGGCCAATCCTGGCTCTTGCTGAGTTGCCCAGTCTATCCGACTCAAACCGCCAAACTCAGGAAAGGTCGGGCACTTTGGATGGATTGTCCATGTTTTCTCACGATTTCGACCGCTACATCTATGGTTGAGAGAGGTTTGTTGTTGGATTCCTTTTTCACGCTCCCATGACACCAATGCGATGGACCTGTCTATAGCTGCACCCCAAATCTCCTCCCTGTAGGCATGGCGGGTAGTCTTCAAAGTAAGAATATAGAAAAGCGGTGGCGCCTTGCTGAGAAAATAACCATCCATCCAGCTCTTCTCCTTGTTCATGCGATCGCAGATACAGGAAACGCAACGCAACACGCCAGAGGTGCGGCGGATCTGGTTCTTTAATTCAATATAATGGCGTCTTTGGCGTTTTCGGGACAACGATACAAAAGGGATATTATTCTTCGTACAGTATGGGTAACTGGTCATGGCGTTCCTGTTTTTAATAGAACATCCAGGCTGACAATAACAGACGCTTGATTATGCAGCCGCAAGTACTTCCGTGCGTCCCGTATTGCTCATGATCAGCCCGCCCACCCGTTGCATCTTGATGGCGGAATAGGCGTTGAGTTCAGGATGTTGGCTTCCCTTGGTGTAGGCATTCAGAACATGGAACAGGGTGTTGCCAGGATCGTGAGCGTATCCCCAGTCCAAGGCCATTTTTTCGAGCATGGTCAGATGAAAGCGTCGATTGAGCGTATGGAACAAGGCGTCGAGATCCTGGACAGGTTGATGCTGTTCGATCCTGTTCTGTTGGCCATGCAGGCGGGCAGTCCGGGTGGCAACGGTCAACGCAGTCGGGATCTCCGCAATCGCCCGTTGGTTGATGTGCGGATAGGATGCGGAATAGATCTCCTCCTTGAGCAACGTGCCATTGGTGCAAGCCAGGCGTAACAAAAAGGCCGACACCTGCAAGCTGGAAAACCCGATCTCACTGTTGCGGATATTGAAACCCGGCATATAGGCATCTCCACCCGCCAACGAAAAATGCTGACCCGGATCCGGGATCGAGAGTGACAGAAACGCATCGTCCAGGAGGGACTGGACATGGGTTTCCGGCTGCACCCCCATATCAAACAGCATGGCCAGAATCCGATGATGGTCCGTCGGGACATACCGATTGGAAAAAAAAGCCCGGACCCTGTCGTCCTGGAAACGAATGCGCATGACTTGATTCTCTTTGCTCCTGGCCAACCAGGCATTCAGATTTTGCGCCTGAAGCCAAGGCTCGCAACGGTGCAGATAGGCATGAGAGACCCCCACCCATTCCGAGAGGCGCCTCTGTGCCATCGGACTTACCGGATGACTGACCCCTTCGATCTCAACCCGATCCAGAGCGTGGAACCGCAAGGCCCGCACATCCACCATCCGGTCATGATGATGCAGGGCCATGCTATGGATTTGCTCCGCGACCTGCTCCATGGTGGTCAAATCGTTCATCGTCGTCGGCTCCCGTGCAAGGTAGGTGGTCTGATGAAGAAGACAATACCAGACAAATGCGACAAATGGTGTCTGATTGTGCAAAATAAACGACGCGGGTTCAACGAATGCAAAAGCAATTTGCAATGCCTCTCTACCATCCGACACAAAGTGTCGCGTTTGGATTTATACTCTGTACATGCCACGACATCTTGCCAAGTCACTTAAGTAAAAGTAAAATTTTATTCTTCCTTAGATCGGTATCGCTGTACTTTACAAGATGTGCCAATCAAATCTCCAACCTGAGTTCATGGAGCATCCTGATCATGCAAATCACCCTGGGCTGGGAACTGGATGGCAATCGAAGCGGACCCTGGAGGCCGTCAAGCGGAGAGATTGCGGTCGGTCCGGAAGGATTGTTGCGGATTTTGGAGACACGGTTGGGTTTGAGTGCGCTTTGGCCCACCGAACCCAGACGCATCAGCCGTTACCGTCGCTGTCTGGAACAAGCGGATACAGGACAAAGTTTTTTTTCGCGTTCGTTCAAGGTCGATCCCCTGGGGGTGGCCAAGCATCTGCTCGCCTGGCGCGATGCCTTGGTGGAGGCGGGTTGGCAGGGAGATGCCTCGGCAGAAGATCCGGTACGGGTGCATGACATGGCCCGCATCGAACGGTTGGCGCGCAGAACGGAGAGCTGCGTTGCCAACGGTCGCGGTGACCGGTTGCAGGCGGTGATCCTGGCACTTGCCACGCGCCGGGCTGACATCGCCGCCATTCGGGTGGTGGAGAGTCCGGAACTCTGGCCTGCCGGTGTCTTGGTTCAGCGTGACATAGGAGTTTTTGATAAATTTTGTTAGCTACAGATGCGACACCTTTACGGGGACTCTGTCCCCGCACCCCTGGGATTTTTCGCTTGCTTGGCCAAAGCAGGAGAGAAAAGCGGAACTGGAAAACCCTTCGGCACCCAGCTCCTGCCTCGGCCCCTGAACGGCGCTCGGGTTGCGTCCCCGCATTGCCCTATCCTCCGTCAGGCTGAGACAAATTTACACGGTTTCTGTCGAAACTTCCAGTACCGTTGCTGCTCCTGTCCTGGCCAGGTTGCGACGTTGAATCCTGTTTGCTCGTGCCTCCTCCAATTTTTGTTTCCTGGCCTCCTCAATTTCCGTATGTCTCCCTGCAAGGCGATCCGCAGGAGTTACATATCCAATGGCCGAATGCAGGCGCACCGTATTGTAATGCTCGACATATTGCCCCACGATCCGCTGGGCATCTTCGAGTGTCAGAGGCGTTTGCGGACGAATGCACTCCGACTTGATCGTCCCATGCCAGCGCTCAATTTTCCCGTTGCTCTGCCTGAATCAATATCGCAATGCGGAGAGCCCCACAAAGCTTCTTCAAAGGGCCTTCCATCCGGGTGGTTGATCTGGGCCGTTCTGGGTTGGCGCGAATGACTTTCCAAGAATCATGGATGATCTCACCACAATAAACCCCAAAAATACGATCTGTTTTGCTTTTTATGTCGCCATTTGGATGGCGTCAAAAGCATATAAGACAGTATAAAATTATTATAAATACGACATCAGAAACAATTGACTTTTTTTTAACATCCACAATCCAACATTTTTTCCTGTTTTTATTTTTTCTCGTTTAACATGCCGGTCCATAGATCAACCCAATCAAAAAGGAGTCGTCATGGACGTTTTTTACCTCATCTTGGCTATCGGGTTCTTTGCACTATCCAGCTCGGTTGTTTCCCTGTTCGAGCGGTTGCGGAGGCGATGAATGAACCCACTCTACCTGATCGGATTGCTGGCGACAGCATTTGTGTTCGTTTATCTGGTCATAGTCCTGTTTCTTCCGGAGAGATTCTCATGAATCACTCAATCCGCCCACAAGGATTCGCCCTGGCATCCCTGTTGGTGCTTTCATGGCCGGTCGCCTACCTTTCGACCTCTGGTGATGCCAATCGGGCGTCTCGCGACTTTGTACTCAACTGGATCGATGTCCGAAGACATGTGGAAGCTGATCCTCTGTCCCATGCGCCGTCTCAACGACCCCTCAAAGCGTTTCGCATGGGACTGGAATCGGATTTTCCCCTGTTTCCACGGAGGAACGCCCCATGAACGGCAACGGATATCTTCAACTTGTCTTGTATGTTTCGACGTTACTGCTGCTCTCCTGGCCGTTGGGACTCTTCATGGCCAGAATTTATGCCGGAACGCTCCCCAAGGGGGTACGCTGGTTCTCTCCCGTGGAACGGGCGACCTATCGCCTGTGCGGAATCCGGACGGATGAGGAGATGTCCTGGACCCGCTATGCCTTTGCGGTGCTGACCTTCAATCTGCTCGGCTTTCTGGCAGTCTACGCGCTGCAACGCCTGCAAGCCGTCCTCCCCCTGAATCCCCAGGCCATGGCCGCCGCCACGCCGGATCTCTCCTTCAACACCGCGGTCAGCTTTGCCTCCAATACCAACTGGCAGGCATATGGCGGCGAAACCACCCTCTCTTATCTGACGCAGATGCTCGGCCTGACGGTGCAGAACTTCGTCTCCGCGGCCAGCGGGATGGCGGTGCTGGTCGCCCTGATGCGCGCCTTCACCCGGCGCGAATCGCCCGGAATCGGCAATTTCTGGGTGGACATGGTTCGTTCCACGCTTTACATCCTGCTGCCGTTGAGCATTCTGCTCTCCGTGGCGCTGGTCGGAGAAGGGGTGGTGCAGAGTTTTTCACCCTATCAGAGCGTGACGCTGCTCCAGCCGGTCGAGTACGACGAACCGGTCAATGGTGCCGATGGCCAACCGCTCAAGGACGACAAGGATCAACCGATCACCGAGAAGAAGATCGCCAAGGAGCAACGCATCGCCATCGGACCCGCCGCCTCCCAGGTGGCGATCAAGCAACTGGGCACCAACGGCGGTGGATTTTTCAACGTCAACTCCTCGCATCCCTTGGAAAATCCCACGCCGTGGTCCAACTTTCTGGAGCTTCTGGCCATTCTGTTGATTCCGGCGGCGCTCTGCATCACCTTTGGCCGTTTCGTCGGCGACGTGCGCCAGGGGGGGGCGATTCTGGCCGCCATGACGATCGTCTTCGTGGTGCTGCTGGCTCTGTGCGTCGGATCGGAACAGCGCGGCAATCCGCTCTTTGACCGGTTGGGTCTGGCGACCTCGGCCTCGGATCAGGCCCCCGGCGGCAACATGGAGGGCAAGGAGAGCCGGTTCGGCATCGTCAACTCGGCGCTCTGGGCCACGGCCACCACCGCCGCCTCCAACGGATCGGTCAACGCGATGCACGACTCGTTCACCCCTCTGGGTGGACTTGTCCCCATGTGGATGATGCAGTTGGGGGAGGTGATCTTCGGCGGGGTGGGTTCCGGATTGTACGGCATGATCGTCTTTGCCATCGTCGGCGTGTTCGTCTCCGGCTTGATGATCGGTCGAACCCCGGAGTATCTCGGCAAAAAAATCGAAGCTTTCGAGATGAAAATGGCCGCGGTGGCGATCCTCACCCCCTGCGTGGCGGTTCTGCTCGGCACGGCGTTGGCCGTGGTCAGCGAGGCAGGCGTGGCCGGCATCGCCAATCCAGGAATTCACGGCTTCTCCGAGATTCTCTACGCCTTCTCCTCGGCGGGCAACAACAACGGCAGCGCCTTCGGTGGACTGACGGTCAACACCCCCTTCTACAACACGCTGCTTGGCCTCGCCATGCTGCTGGCGCGCTACTGGGTGATCGTGCCCGTTCTGGCCATCGCCGGATCCCTGGCCGCCAAGAAGAGCATTCCGCCCTCCGCGGGCACCCTGCCCACCCATACCCCTTTGTTCGTGATCCTGCTGATCGGCACCGTGATCGTGGTTGGCGCGTTGACCTTCCTGCCCGCGCTTGCCCTCGGTCCGATCGTGGAACACGTCCAGATGGTCCATGGTCATTGATTCTGGAGAATTCCATGCATACACAACGATCCCTGCTCGATCCGGCACTGCTCAAAGAGGCGGTGCTGGACTCCTTCAAACGGCTCTCCCCGCGCTATCAGATCCGCAATCCGGTGATGTTCGTGGTCTGGCTCGGGAGCCTGTTGACCACCGGACTCTATGTCCAGTCGCTGATCGGAACCGGAGAGGCGCCCTCCTGGTTCATCCTGAACATCACGCTCTGGCTCTGGTTCACCCTGCTGTTCGCCAACTTCGCCGAGGCCATGGCCGAAGGTCGTGGCAAGGCGCAAGCGGCCAGCTTGAAAGGGTTGCGCAAGACGGTCATGGCCAAGAAACTCAAGGATCCCAGGCCAGACGCCAAGTGGGAGAACATCCCGTCGGAGAGTCTGCGCAAAGGGGATGTGGTGCTGGTCTCCACCGGCGAGATCATTCCCGGCGACGGCGAGGTGATCGAAGGGGTGGCCTCGGTGGACGAATCGGCCATCACCGGCGAATCGGCGCCGGTGATCCGCGAATCGGGGGGCGACTTTTCGGCGGTCACGGGTGGCACGCGGGTGCTCTCCGACTGGCTGGTGGTGCGGGTGACGGTGAATCCGGGAGAGACCTTCCTGGACCGCATGATCGGCATGGTCGAAGGGGCGAAACGGCAGAAAACCCCGAACGAAATCGCCCTGACCATTCTGCTGGTGCTGCTGACGCTGGTCTTTCTGCTGGCCACCGTGACCTTGCTGCCTTTCTCGATCTACGGCGTGGAGACCGCGCACGCCGGTGCGCCGGTGACGGTCACGGTGCTGGTGGCGCTGCTGGTTTGCCTGATTCCAACCACCATCGGCGGACTGCTCTCGGCCATCGGTGTGGCGGGCATGAGTCGCATGATGGAGAAGAATGTTCTGGCCACCTCGGGCAAGGCGGTCGAGGCGGCGGGTGATGTGGATGTGCTGCTGCTCGACAAAACCGGTACCATCACCCTGGGGAACCGTCAGGCATCATCGTTCGTGCCGGCCCACGGTGTGAGCGAACGGGAATTGGCCGAAGCGGCGATGCTGGCATCCCTGGCCGACGAGACGCCGGAAGGTCGTTCGATCGTGGTGCTGGCCAAGGAGTTGCTGCATCAACGCGGTCGGGACATCCATGCCGACGGAGCGAGCTTCGTGCATTTCACGGCCCAGACCCGCATGAGCGGCCTGGATTGGCAGGGTCGTTCGATCCGCAAGGGTGCTTCCGAGGCGGTGCATCGCCATGTGGAGTCCTGTGGCGGGGTGTGGTCACTGTCGATTCAGTCGTCGGTGGATGAGATCGCCCGGCGTGGCGCCACGCCGCTGGTGGTGGCGGAGGGCAACCGCGTGTTGGGCGTGGTGGAGTTGAAGGATATCGTCAAGGGGGGGATCAAGGAGCGATTCGCGGAGTTGCGGCGCATGGGGATCAAGACGGTGATGATCACCGGCGACAACCGCCTGACCGCCGCCGCGATCGCTGCCGAGGCGGGGGTGGATGATTTTCTCGCCGAGGCGACGCCGGAGGCCAAGCTGGCGTTGATCCGCCAGTATCAGCAGGAGGGACGGCTGGTGGCCATGACCGGCGACGGAACCAACGATGCACCGGCATTGGCCCAGGCCGACGTGGCGGTGGCCATGAACAGCGGTACCCAGGCGGCCAAGGAGGCCGGAAACATGGTGGACCTGGACTCCAACCCCACCAAGCTGATCGAGGTGGTGGAGACCGGCAAGCAGATGCTCATGACCCGAGGCGCGTTGACCACCTTCTCCATCGCCAACGACGTGGCCAAATACTTCGCCATCATTCCGGCGGCCTTCGCGGCCACCTATCCGGTCTTGGACATCTTCAACATCATGGGGCTGGCCACGCCCGCCTCGGCGATCCTGTCGGCGGTGATCTTCAACGCCCTGATCATCATCGCCCTCATCCCCCTGGCGCTCAAGGGGGTGGCCTACCGGCCCGTGGGCGCGGCGTTGCTGTTGCGACGCAATCTGTTGATTTACGGCCTGGGTGGTCTGCTGGTGCCCTTCGTGGGCATCAAGGCGATCGACCTGATCCTGGTCGCTCTCCATCTGGTGTGAGGATACGAACATGCTCAAGGAACTGCTCCCATCCCTGCGGATGCTGATCGTGATGACACTCCTGACCGGCCTGTTCTATCCGGCGCTGGTCACGGGCGTGGCGCAAGGACTCTTTCCCGGCAAGGCCACCGGCAGCCTGTTGCAGGCCAACGGACAGGTGGTCGGCTCGGCGCTGATCGGCCAACCCTTCTCCGACCCGCGCCACTTCTGGGGACGCCCCTCGGCGACCGCGCCCATGCCGTACAACGCCGCCGCCTCCGGGGGTTCCAATCTCGGACCGCTCAACCCGGCCCTGGCCGAGGCGATCGAAACCCGGATCACCGCGCTCAAGGCGAGCGATCCTACCCAAAAACGCCCCATCCCCGTGGATCTGGTCACCGCCTCGGGCAGTGGGCTGGATCCGCACATCTCCCCCGATGCCGCACTCTGGCAGGTGCCACGGGTGGCGGGCGCCCGAAATCTCTCCGAAGCCGAGGTGCTGCTGCGGGTTCGGAAACATACCGAAGGACGCGCCTTCGGGATTCTCGGCGAACCGCGCGTCAACGTCCTGGCCTTGAATCTCGATCTGGACAATGTGGACGTAAGATAAATATCATCCTGTCGAATGAATGCGACCTAGACTGTAAAGGAAAATCATCATGTACAAACCTGTATTCGCGTTGTGTGTCGGTGTGATCGCGGGCGGCATGCTCGTTACACCGTCCATGGGATGGGCAACGGAAGAGCCCAAGGCCGACACCCCGATCCACACCTTCACGCCCAACATCGCTCTGGTCAACAACTACATCTTCCGAGGTTTGACCCAGACATGGAATCGCCCGGCATTGCAGGGCGGAATCGATTACAACCATGCGGATGGCTGGTATGCCAGCCTGTGGGGATCGAACGTCAGCGATCGCTACATTGCCGACGGCTCATTGGAGGTGGATCTGAGCGCCGGCTTCAACGGCAAGTTCCCTCATTCGGATTGGAGCTGGACCGCCGGCATCGCCAGCGCGTTCTATCCGGGCGCCAACTACAACAAGGTGGTGCCGACGGTCGCCATCAACGGCGATCAGTCGTACACCAACATGGAGTTGAATGCCGGCGTCGGCTACAAATGGATCTCTCTCAAGATTTCCACCTCCGTGACGGACTATTTTGGCGCCAACACCCGCAATGGCTACTCTTCGGATACGAAATGGAGCACCTATACCGATCTGACCGCCACCATTCCCCTACCCGAGGAGACGTTCGGAACCAATGTGACGCTGCCCTTGCACGTGGGACATACCAATTATACCGCCAGTCTGGCCGCTCCGGCTCCAAGCGGAGGGATCAATCCGGATTACAATGATTTCAAGATTGGCATCACCAAGGGATTCGATCCAGGCTGGAGCCTCTCGCTGGCCGCGACCCATGCCGACAATGGCCGGGTATACGATCATACGTTGTCGCTCAAGGATCCGGCTGACTCCCGGAATCTCGGCGGGACACACTTCGTGATCTCCGTGGCCAAGACGTTCTGATCCGCCCGCCCACACTGTCCGGAGTTACGATCCATGGCCACCGATTCCCGTTCCGACCGTCCCGATCCCGATGCCATCCTGGCGCAACTGGTGGCCGAGGAGAAGCGGGAGCGGCGCGGCAGGCTGAAGATCTTTTTCGGCGCCTGTCCAGGCGTCGGCAAGACCTACGCCATGCTGAACGCCGCGCGGAGCCTGAGCGCCCAGGGGGTGGATGTGGTGGCCGGCGTGGTGGAGACCCATGGTCGTGGCGAAACCGCGGAGCTGTTGCGATCCCTGGAGCTGCTCCCGCGTCAGAGGATCGAATACAAGGGCCATCTGCTCGACGAGTTCGATCTCGACGCGGCCCTGCAACGCAACCCGCGGATGATCCTGGTGGACGAGTTGGCCCACTCCAACGCGCCGGGAAGCCGTCATCCGAAACGGTGGCAGGACATCGAAGAGCTTCTGACCGCGGGCATCGACGTACTCACCACGGTCAACGTGCAGCATGTGGAGAGTCTCAACGATGTGGTGGGGAAGATCACCGGCATCCGCGTGACCGAGCGGGTGCCGGATCACGTCATCGATCGGGCGGACGAAATGGTGCTGGTGGATCTGCCCCCCGAGGAGTTGCTGCAACGGCTCCGCGCCGGCAAGGTCTACATTCCGCACCAGGCGGAACGGGCCATGGAGCACTTCTTCCGCAAGGGAAATCTGCTGGCGCTGCGCGAGTTGGCCTTGCGACGCACCGCGGACCGGGTGGATGGCGACGTGCGTGCCTGGCGGCGGGAAAAATCGGTGACGACGGTCTGGAACACCCGTGAAACGGTGCTGGTGTGCGTGGGACCGGGACCGGACAGCGAAAGTCTGGTGAGGCGCGCCGCGCGCAGAGCCAACCAGACCGGAGCGCCCTGGCATGCGATCGTGATCGAGACCCCGTCCATGCAGGCGTTGCCGGATGCGGCGCGGGCACGCATCTTTGGTATCTTGAAGCTGGCCCAGGAGATGGGGGCTCAGACCGCCAATCTGTCGGGACAGAACCCCGTGGAAGTGGCCATCGCCTATGCCCGTGAATACAACCTGGGTACGCTGCTGGTTGGTCGGGATCGCTATCGCCGCCTGCCCTGGCAGCACGGCTTCGCCGAAAAGGTCGCCCGTCTGGCTCCGGATCTGGAACTCCTCCAGGTGGCGATCGAAAAGGAGGAGCCTGACGCCCCCCACCGCGCTCCGATTCCCGATAAACCAACCCCTGGGAACGGATGGTCGCCCTATCTGATGACCTTCCTGATCGTGGCTCTGGTAACCGTGGTCAGCGCGCCTCTGCACGCCTTGCTGGATCTGGCCAACATCGTGATGATCTTCCTGCTGGCGGTGGTTTTCACGGCCATCCGCCACGGACGTGCCGCCGCCGTGCTCTCCTCGTTCCTCTCCGTGGCATCCTTCGACTTCTTTTTCGTTCCGCCTCGCTTCACCTTCGCGGTGAGCGATGCCCAATATCTGGTCACCTTCGCGGTCATGCTGATCGTGGCTCTGGTGGTGGGGCAACTGACGGCTGGCTTGCGTTTCCAGGCCTCGGAGGCCTGCAAACGGGAACAGCGCATGCAGGCGCTCTACGAAATGTCCAGAGATCTCTCCAGCGCCATGAGTGTGGAACAGATCATCGGTATCTGCCGACGCTTCGTCCAAAGAGGGTTCAATGCCTCTGTCGCGGTGTTCGTTCCAGGGACGCAGGACAATCTGGTATTGGCGGAAGGATCCGCCACCTCGAATGCGGTGGACAACGGCATCGCCCAATGGAGTTTCGATCATGGGGAGAACGCCGGTTTGGGCACCACCACACTGCCCTCCGCCCACGCCCTTTATGTACCTCTCAAGGCCCCATCACGGTTGTGCGGCGTGCTGGCTCTGGTACCGGAGGCCGCACCATGGGAGCTTCCACCCGGTCAGCAGCAGTTGCTGGACACCAGCGCCAGCCTGATCGCCATCGCCCTGGAGCGGGTGCATTACGTCATCCTGTCACAAGAGTCCCAGGTCAGAATCGAGTCGGAGCGGTTGCGCAACTCCCTGCTGTCGGCCATTTCGCATGATCTGCGCACCCCCCTGACCGTCATCACCGGTCTGACGGATGCCATGTGCCTGGCCACCCCGCCGTTGTCCGAACCCCATCTGAGTCTGGCGGACGCGATTCGGGACGAGGTGTCGCGCACCGTCATCATGGTGAACAATCTGTTGGACATGGCCCGCATGCAGATGGGACATATCGTGCTGAAACGGAATTGGCAGACGCTGGAGGAGGTGATCGGATTGTCCATGAATCACTGCGCCTCGCTGCTCTCTCGTCATGGGGTGCGTATCGTCATCCCCACGGATCTGCCTTTGCTTGAACTCGATACCGGACTCATGGAACGGGTTTTCAACAATCTTCTGGAAAACGCCGCCAAGCACACACCATCGGGCAGCGTGATTTCCATTTCCGCTCAACAAGAAGATGAGCGCATCAAAGTCTCGATATGCGACAATGGACCCGGAATTCCATTCGGTATGGAGGAGACCCTGTTCGATAAATTCACCCGGGGAAAAACGGAATCCTCGGTGATTGGTTTCGGGTTGGGATTGGCCATTGTGCGCGCCATCATCGAAGCGCATGGCGGGTCGGTATGGGCACACAACGGCCCGGACGGAGGTGCCTGTTTCAATTTCCTGCTGCCCGTGGGCAATCCGCCGCGGATGCCTGAAGAGCTCTGATGGTCTCTCCCGAATCTCTCCCCATTCTGGTTGTCCTGATCGAGGATGATCCTCAAATTCGCCGGTTCATCCGCGCCTCTCTGATCGATGAACACTATCTGGTCAAAGAGGCGGAAACGGGACAGCAAGGGTTGTTGGAGGTCGGAACCCGCAGGCCCGACCTGCTGATCGTGGATCTCGGATTGCCGGATATGGATGGCATCGAGGTGATCCGGAATATCCGTCTCTGGTCCAGTCTGCCCATTCTGATTCTTTCCGCGCGTGCCGGTGAAATCGACAAGGTGAATGCCTTGAGTGCCGGTGCGGATGATTATCTGACCAAACCCTTCGGCATGCCTGAACTGCTGGCCAGGGTCCGAGCCCTCTTGCGTCGCGCCACGCGCACGCACACCGATGACGAATCCAGCGTCTGTTTCGGGGAGAGTGAGGTGAATTTCGCACGGCGCACGGTAACCCGGAATGGCGTGGCAATTCACCTGACCTTGATCGAGTACCGTCTGTTGACACTCCTGATCCAGAACGCAGGACGAATTCTGCCCCATCAGACCTTGTTGCGTGAAATCTGGGGACCGACAAGCGCGGGGAAACCCCATTATCTCCGGGTTTACATCTCCAATCTGCGTCGCAGAGTGGAACAGGATCCCAACGTTCCCAAACATATTCTCACGGAAGTGGGTGTCGGTTATCGCTTTGTCCTGGAGTGACGCCACCACCGGGATGCATGATGACTGTCATGGCGTTGAAATCCGATCGGCGTGAAAGTCTGTTGATCCAGATCCTCTGGATGAGCCTTGCGTGGCTGTTCCGTCCGTGGAAAAAAGGCGTCGCAGCGATGCAACGTGCCGCGGCGTCCATTTACACTTCCGAGAGCGTTTTTTTCGATGGGTCATGACCCGACCGCTTCAACGCTGATCGCGTTGATCGAGGACGAATCGCCAATCCATCGTTTCATCCGGGCCGCGATTGGGATCTGGCAAGCCAAATAGGGTGTGGATTCGGGGTGGCAACGGATTGGGACCGTCGTCGTGTTTGCATCCTGGCGGGGCCAGATTGGCACTATTCCCCGGCGTGCGGTTGTCGTATGCTCGTGGGGTTGGGGTTGGGGCCTATTCTTGGATTCGAGGAGAGAAGCGCATGCGTGATTGGCATGATGGGGTGAACCAGGTCTTGTTGTCTTACCTGAAAAATCGCAACGCGTTTGCGGATGCGCTGTTTTATGATGTCTGCGCGCTGACGGAATCGGAACGGTCACAGCTTGATCCCATGATCGAACGGGAAGGCTCCGTTGTCGTGGTTTCTCCTGCCCAGGCCAGACCAGAGGGGGAGACGATCCGCCACTATCCATCGGCGCGGGAATTTTTGGAGAGCGTGGATCATCCGGCACAGGCCATTGTGCTGGCCGGTGTGGGGAGTTCCGTTTTGGGGGCGGCGGCCTTGGCGCGCAACGTCGCCAATGTCTACCAGATGGATGTGGCTGCCGTGGTGACCGGCTATGGGATGCTGGATATCATGGACGAAGCGCTGGGCGGTTGGCTTTTCTACGGCGCCGCGGACCGCTCCCGGCTGGAGCTTGATAATTTTCTCAAACAGTTCCCGCAAATGGCGTGGGGGATGAAACTCGCCCGGTCAACCACGGCTGGGGTATGGAATCAACTCGCCGGGGTGGTCAGCCCCGGCATCCGGGATACCCGGACGTTGTTGGAGATTCTATCCCAACAGACGGGATCGCTGCGCCTGCTGTTGGGACACAGCAAGGGGAGTCTGATGATCGCTTACGCGCTTGCCCATGCCAGCATGGCCGGGCATGCCTGTTTCAAGAATGTGCAGGTCGTGACCCTTGGCGCGGTGGCGGATATCCCCGGAACCTGCGTGATGAAACGACAGTTCATCGGTGGTCTGGACTGGTTTGGCGGCATGAACTCCCGCATGGGGGTGCCGTATACCCTCATCCCCAATGCCTGGCATCACACCAATACCAAACTGGCGTACCACCTCTCCGTCGAGGAGGTGCTCAAGGAGGTTCATCTGCCTTCAAGGAGCGTGCAAACACCATGAGTACGTTTACCCGCATCGCGCTGCTGATGGGGTGGATTCTCTGCGCGCCGTTGCAGGTGGTGCATGCGCAGGGGCCCTATCAAAAGGTCCAACCCCTGCTGACCGCCTCCCGGACCGTGTTGGACGAGCCGCTGGTTCTACCCGATGGCAGGCCCATGAACATCACCTCCACCATCGTCACCATTGATCCGGGCGAGGAGACCGCATGGCACCAACACGGCGTCCCCTTGTATGCCTACATCCTCGCCGGGGAGGTCACCATCGACTACGGCGACCAGGGGACGCGCACCTTTGCACCGGGCAGCGCCTTCATGGAGGCCATGAACCATTGGCACCGGGGCACCAATCGCGGCAACGTGCCGGTGCGGATCCTGGCGGTCTATATCGGCTGGCAAGGCGGCAACCATGTCATTCCAAAACCATGACGCGCCCCCTCCGGGCAGTCGCGCGGCGGGTGGTGGCATGACCGCGGGTGGACGGTTGATCTTTTTCGGCAGTCTGACTGCCCTGCTGGCCGTGGCCCTGGGGGCGTTCGGGAAACATGCCTTGATGTCGCTGTTGTCCCAGACCGCCATGGAGACCTGGCGCACCGGGGCCTATTACCACCTGGTGCATGGGGTTGGGGTGCTTCTGGCCGGCCTGGTGGCGGAACGGGCTCCCCGACCAGCCTGGGCCATCCGGGCGGGATGGATGCTGTTGGCGGGGATCATCCTCTTTTCGGGCTCCCTGTATCTCCTCGCGCTCACCCAGAGCCCCCTTCTGGGGGCGCTGACGCCGGTGGGCGGTTTCTGTTTCATGAGCGGCTGGCTGTTTCTGGCCCTCTCCGTCCGACCGCCGCGCCCCTGATCCGGCACGGCAGGGGTGTCGGAATCGACCGCGGAACGGTGAAAACATCGCTCAACTGGTCAGGCGTCGGTAGATGTCGGTGATTTTCAACGGCAGCAGACGTACATCGTCGAGCACCACGTAGCGGGCCGGTCCGTAGAGTTGGGGCAGATAGTCGCCTGCCTCCCGGTCGATGGTGATGCAAAACGGATGAATGCCCAGATGTTTGGCCTCGATCAACGCCTGGCGGGTATCCTTGAGCCCATATATCCCCCGATAACCATCCTGAAAGCTGTCATAATCCTCGGGCTTGCCATCCGAAATGGTGATCAGCAGCCGGATGCGCGCCGGCTGTTGGTTGAGCAGATGGGTCGCGTGACGCAGAAACACCCCCATGCGGGTGTAGTCCTTGGGCGCGATGGCCGCGATGCGACCTTCCACCTCCGGATTCAATGGCTGCTCGAAACGCTTGATGACATAGCAATCACAATGCTTGCGGGTCATGCTGGAAAAACCGTACACGGCAAATCGATCCTGCAACACCTCCAGCGCCTTGCACAACAGCACCAGGCTTTCGCGAATCGCCTCGTTGACCCACCCCTTGGTGGAGCCGCTCATGTCCACCAGGATCAAGGTGGCGATGTTGCGTTCATCGTGGCGGCGCTGTCGGAAGAGACGGGGATCGGACTCCTGGCCCATGCGTTCTTCCATCCAGGAGTCCAACCAGACATCCATATCCACCTCATCGCCCTGCTCCTGGCGACGCAGCCAGCGATCACCCCCCCGCAGCCACTCCAGCTTGCGGCGCAACTGTTGCCATAATCCCCGGTGTTTTTCGAGGGTTCGGGCCACCACCGGATCGTCGGATCGATCGAGGGTGCGTTCGCGCAACCGGCACCAATCCCGTCGGTAGCCCTGACGCTGGTGATCCCATTCGGGGTAGAGAAAACCATCCTCGGGCAGGTCGGCATGGGAGGTCAGGGGGGCATCCGCTTCCGCCGCGCCGTTGCCGGTGGCGTCGGCCAGATAGCCACCCGGACCCGCGGCCTGAAGGTATTCCGGCGGCAGTTGTCCCAGATCCTGAATGATCGAGCGGGTGACGGTTTGCAAGTCGTCCGGCAGGATCAGCGGTTGACCGTCCAGCCGCAGTTCGAGGGTCATGCCGTCATCCAGGGTGGCTGCCTCCAGGGTTGATTCCCGTGGATCCACGGCCATCTGGATGGGTTTCATCTGGGCCAGGGTTGTGCCGAGGATCTTCCGGAACAACCGTTTCTCCCGCTCCAGTCGCTGTTGCAGGGTCGATAGCGCCGGTTTGAAATCGAGGGCGCCATGAAACGGGGGCGGTTCGGGCAAGGGGGAACCATACACCGCCGCCAACCGGTTCAGACTCTCCTCAACGGAGCCCTCTTCGGCCATCAACGCCGCCAGATGGGTGTTCCAGGGCGGATCGAAGCGGTCGGGATCGAGCCAGGGGGCCATGAACCGTCCCAAACCCGGCAGTCGCCGGGCCAGAATCCCATCCACCCGATAGGCTTCCAGGGTGAGATAGCAGCGGCTGGCCGCCTCGGGATCCGGATGGATGGACAACCGCTCCGGCAGTTCCATGAAATAGGTGCCAAACCGCCCCAAGGCCCACAGATGGGCGGTGAGGCAGTCGTAGAGTTTGACCGAGGCGTGGGGATCGCCCCGCAAGGACAAGCTGGGGGGCAGGATCAGGGTTTCGGTGGTGGTGAGGGGGATGGCCCCTTCAACAATCCCCAGGCGTCGGCCACCCAGGGCGGTGACGAAGTGGGTCAACACCCCCATCACCTCGGTCAACCGCACGCTGCCGGCGTCGTTGCGCATCGAACCGCCATCGCCCCGCAACGCTTCGAGAGCCGCCTGCAAGCCGGACTGGTCGTAGCGATCCATCACCTCCTGGAGTCGGCGGGTGAGCGCCTCGTGATCCAGCCCATCCAGCCAGGCCGGGACGATGCGCGCGCATTGAAACCCCAATTCGGGATTCAGACCCGCCAGGATCGGCAGCCAGTGCAGGAGCAGCCGGCGCTGTTCCGGGGTGCGTTGGGCCCAGATCTGGACGATCCCGGTGACGGTGCGCCGGGAGGAGAGCGCGGCTTCGAGAATCGTCTCCAGCCGCTCCTCGATCTCCTCCAGGGTGTCGGGTGGCGGATCGTGAGGCCGGTTCATGGTCAGAAGATCGTTTCGCTCAACGCCTGGATGGCGGACAACATCTCGGCATCATCGGTGAGCACGCGGGTGATGGCGGCCTCGCTGGCCAGGGCGGGGGCGGTGCCGGATTGAATCAGCCGGGCGGCATGGACCAGCAACCGGGTGCTGGCCCCCTCTTCGAGGCCATTGCCTTTCAGGTTGCGGGTGAGATGACCGAACCGGACCAGCAGATCGGCCATGGTGCGATCGATGCCGGTTTCGCTGTGGAGGATCTCGGCTTCCAGGCTTGCCGGGGGATAATCGAACTCCATGGCCACGAAGCGTTGCCGGGTGCTCTGTTTGAGATCCTTGAGCACGCTTTGATAGCCAGGATTATAGGAGATCACCAGACAGAACTCGGGCGCGGCCTTCAACAGCATACCGAGTTTATCGATCGGCAACACCCGGCGGTTGTCGGCGAGGGGGTGGATCACCACGATGGTATCCTTGCGCGCCTCGACGATCTCATCGAGATAACAGATGCAGCCGTGACGCACCGCGCGGGTCAGGGGTCCATCCTGCCAGATCGTCTCACCCCCCACGGCCAGAAATCGCCCCACCAGATCGCTGGTGGTCATGTCCTCATGGCAGGAGACGGTAATCAAGGGTCGTTGCAGACGCCAGGCCATGTGTTCCACAAAGCGGGTCTTGCCGCATCCGGTCGGCCCCTTGAGCAGCACGGGAATGTGATTGTGAAAGGCGGCGGTGAACAGGTCGATCTCGGATCCCTGGGATGCGAAATAGGGTTGTTCACGAATCAGATTGGCTTCCACTTCAATGGCATTGTGGGGCATGACCAGATCACTCCTCGGGAGTTGCGCGCCGCGCTGGGGATGGAGTTGCTTGCGCGCGTTGATCCTGCGCCACCCGTTGGGGAAGATCAAGCAGGAATGATGGGGGAGATGATATTCACGCCACCCGGCAGGGCGTGGGTTGGGGTGGGTGGCGTGGGTTGGTTGCTGGTGACCCGCAATCGCGGCGTGGGTTTACCCATAATCTGAAGCTGTGGGGGAACTGCCTTTTCCATGCACGCTTGGATCTGTTGGTTGCGTAAGCCCCTGGAATCCAGATTGAGCCCATACCTTATTGAGCAATTGACCGCTTTGCAGCTTCCGCCAACCACCCGGAACGGGTCATATGCTTTGATGCGGCAACGTGGTCAATGGTATGCAAGAGACCGCGTGGTAACGTGATGTTGACGCGCATGCTTTGGTGTTGCTCGCTGAAATCCTCCACATCGACCACCGCCCACAGCCAACCGGCAAAATCAGGATTGGTCGTGTGAACTTCGATGCTTTGCTTTTCAGGGATATCCATACCCGCGTCATGTAGACAGGCCAGATGGCCCGTAATGGCCTCCCGAGCGTTGATAAGGGCTTCTTCCAAGGTATCCCCGGCAGAATGACATCCTGGAAGGTCCGGGACCACGACCCCGTAAGCGTATTGGTCATCACCCGGTTCGATGGCGATTGGATATAACAGTTTGGAAACGTTATTATTTTTCATTCCAGACCTACCTGCTTCAGGATTGAATGGAGCGTTCCTGTCTTGATGCCCTTCTGGGGATGGGGAACCGTCACGATTCCCGGTTTGGTTTCGTGCCTGAAGTGGTGATGAGAACCGGTGATTCGTATCAGGAACCATCCATCTTTGGTCAACAGGCGTATCAAGTCCGTGGTGTTTATGGATTTCTATTTTATATGTATTGATACACATAATCAACCAGATTGCATGCCTATTCATGCGATGCAACATGTCATGCACGGTCAATCTGATGCAGCAATCGTACTGAATTGCAAATAGTCATGCATCTGGTGTTGCAATATCAAAAATTCAAGCAGCCAGAACCCCAACTGTCACATTCCGGATTGTTACTGAGCACAAGCAGTGGATTTCGAACCCGGAATCTGGAATCCGGGGATATCATACTGATTTCCCTTATGGCTATAAATTTAATTGGTATGGTGTACCCGGATTTGGGACTTTATGGCTATAAATTTAATTGGTATGCTGTCCCCGGATTTGGGATTTTGAACGAGGGTCAAATCCCGTTTTCTGGGGTCGTAGGTGATCTTCATGTGTGCCATTGTAGAAACTTTTTTGCCAGGAATTCAACCATGAAACACCCTGACCCTCTTTTTGCCCGTTGCCTGATTTCACCACCGCCATTGACGAGGCCTTCTCCCGGTAACCCAAGAATCGCTCGTTTTCACCATCAGTGTCAACTCTATAATCATAGGCGTAAATCGGGAATACCATAACGATTACATTTATAGCCATAAGGGAAATGGGTATGCTGTCCCCGGATTTATACGGATAACGATTACATTTATAGCCATAAGGGAAATGGGTATGCTGTCCCCGGATTTATACGATAGCCATAAGGGAAATGGGTATGCTGTCCCCGGATTTATACGGATTTATAAGATAAGGGAAATGGATATGGTGTCCCCGGATTTGTCCCCGGATTTCGTATCAGTGTCAACTCTATAACCATAGGCGTAAATCGGGAATACCATAACGATTACATTTATAGCCATAAGGGAAATGGGTATGGTGTCCACGGATTTGGATTGGATTTCGGCCCGGATTTTGCCCGTGACCCCGGATTTTGCCAAACGATTACATTTATAGCCATAAGGGAAATGGGTATGGTGTGCCCGGATTTGTAATCATAAGGGAAATGGGTATGGTGTCCCCGGATTTCCGGATTTGTAATATAAGGGAAATGGGTATGGTGTCCCCGGATTTACCCGGATTTAATAAGGGAAATGGGTATGGTGTCCCCGGATTTCCCAGGTGACTCCCCATCAACTCTCCCATCGGTGTTCATGGCCTTGGACCATGGCGAGGTTTGATTGCAGAAGATGGATCGACTATACCGTAACACAGTATGAATT
>JADGAY010000215.1 GCA_015231775.1 Magnetococcales bacterium
AATCAGAAGTGACTCCGCCACCCACGGCTCGATCACCCGTGCCTGGCGCGGCTTGTGCCCCAGTCCGCCACCCATGCTCACCCGATAACCGGGCTGCCCGTGCGCGTCCCGACAAGCGGTGATGCCCAGGTCATGCACCCCCTCCTGGGCGCAACCCGCCGTGCAACCGGAAACCGCGATCTTGAACTTGCGTGGCAGAAAACGGGTCAGGGGATTGCCCAGATAACGCGACTTGAGATGTTCGACGATGGGCAGGACATCCCGCTCCTCCATGGGACAAATGCCCGCCATTGGACAGGCCACGATGTTGCGCACCGTCGGCCCCCCGGCCTCGCCAGTACACAAGCCGTTCTGATGCAGACTCCGCAAAAGCGCCACCAGTTGATCGCCGAACACCGGCTTGAGCTGCATATCCTGACGCGTGGTCAAATGGATCGTCGCCTTGTGGGGCAGTCGCTCCATCCATTCGGCAACGGCCACCATCTGGTTCGGGGTGATCCGTCCACCGGGCAGCTTCAGCCGCACCATGTAGGCGCCCTTGGTCCGCTGGGTGTAGACACCAAGCGACATCCGCATGGCCAGGAACCGGTCATCACTCAGCGCGCCTTGCTCGAACAGGTTGACCGCCTGACCCAGGCGCTCGATTTCCGCCATCACGGCTTGAATTCGCGATTGCTGCATGCCAGATCTCCGTTTAACAATCATTGGATGTAGTTTGAATGGCGCTCAATTTACGAATGCAACAAATTGTTGCACCGCACACTGATTTTTGCTTGCAGCATAACTCAAGCCAAAATATAATAATAACAATATAAAATTATTATATAATCGTTTTTCGTGCTAAACCGCCTTGACAAACAACAAGGAGGAAATGTGAAATTCCATCAACTGAAATATCTTTGTGAAGTGGCGCGCCGCGGACTGAATGTGACCGCCGCCTCGGAACGGTTGCACACCTCACAGTCCGGGGTTTCGCGTCAGATTCAACTGCTCGAGGAGGAGTTGGGCGTCGAGGTCTTCGTGCGCAACGGCAAACGTCTGGTTGGCGTTACCGAATCCGGACAGATGATCCTGGAGATCTCCAAGAGGATCCTGCACGACACCGAAAGCCTGCGCATGGTGGGACGGGAGTTCAGCACCGAGAGTCGGGGCAGTCTCACCATCGCCACCACCCACTCCCAGGCGCGCTATACCCTGCCGCGGGTGCTTCCGGCGTTTGCGCAGAAATACCCCAATGTGCGTTTGCGCCTGCATCAGGGCAATCCTACCCATGTGGTGGAGATGGTTGCCTCGGGACAGGCCAACCTGGGCATTGCCACGGAAGCGATCGCCGAATCCAAGGAACTGGTCAGCATACCCTGTCTGGAGTGGCAACATGTGGTGATCACCCCGGTCGGTCATGCGCTGACGCGGGAATCGCCGTTACGCATCGACATGCTCTCCTGCTACCCTTTGATCACCTACGATCAGGGTTTCGCCGGTCGTCGTCGTATCGATGGGGTGTTCCAGGAGCATGGCCTGACCTCGAACATCGTGCTGGAGGCCATCGACGCGGATGTGATCAAGACCTATGTCGAGTTGGGAATGGGGGTGGGGATCGTGGCCGAGATCGCCTACGATCCCATGCGCGACAAGGGGATCGAGGCGATCGGCGCCGGGGGACTGTTCGGCGTGCACACCACCCGTGTCGGCATCAAAAGAGGGTTGCATCCGGCGCGTTATGTGATCGACTTCATCGAACTGCTGGCCCCGCGTCAGACGCGCGCCATGATCGAAGCATGCCTGCTGAATCAGACTGAAACGGCTGGGACGGCAATAGCGGCAACCACACGCGCTCCGCGAACGGAAACGGTTCCAAACCCCGTTGTCACGCAAACCGAGGGGAGTTTGCCATGAGTTTCCACGATTCCATGCGCGTCCTGGTCTTTCACACCGTGGCCAAGCATCTCTCCTTCACGCGCGCCGCCGAGGAGTTGGAATTGACCCAGCCCGCCGTCACGTTTCAGATCCGGCAGTTGGAGGAGCATTTCAACACCCGTCTGTTCGAGCGTCAGCATAATCGTATTTCGATGACCGATGCTGGACGACTCTTTTATCTGCATGCCAGCCGCATTCTGGATCTGTACCAGGAGACGGAAAAACGGCTCAATGAGGTGACGGGTCTGTCACGCGGAATGATCCGACTCGGGGCCACGACCACCCCCGGAGGATACCTGCTGCCAGGTATCCTGTGCGGGTATCGGGACGCGTATCCAGGAGTCAAGGTCCGTTTGAGCCTGCACAACACCCGAACCGTGGTCCAGAAGGTGCGTGACACCACCGTCGATATCGGCATGATCGAAGGACCGGTGAGCATGCCGGACCTCGAGGTGCTGCCTTGTGTGGAGGATGAACTGGTGGTGATTCTTCCCCTGGGGCACCCCCTGGTGGATGAGGAGAGCATCCCCCTGGAGCGGTTGTTGGCCTATCCGTTCGTCTCGAGGGAAGAGGGATCCGGGACGCGCGCGGTGATCATGGCGTTTCTGGAGCAGGCGGGATTGCAGCTTGGCCAGTTGCAAACCGTGCTGGAGGTGGATACTGCGGAGGCCGCCAAATCCGCAGTGGAGCACGGGATCGGCTTTTCCCTGATCTCCCGTCTGGCGGTGCGCAAAGAGGATCGTCTGGGAGCCTTGACAATCCGTCCGATCCGGGAGGGGGCGTTGACCCGGACGATCAACCTGCTGCTGGATGCCAAACGGATCCGCTCCAAGGTCACCGACGAACTGGTTCAACACATTCAAACAGCCTGTCACATGATGCTGCAAGCCCCTGACTCGGAAATCCATGCCCCAATACCACCCGGTTGACAGACAGGTGTCCGGGACAGATTCGGATCGGTTGGCCGTGGGTCACGATTCCCGTCGGAGATGGTTGCCACATGGAGTTGACAAACCATGTGGCAACCTGTTTGTTTCACCAGATCATAAAAAATGATATTGAAATATTTAACAATCCTATCGCAGATAACTGCATTATATAATGTAAAATAATTATTTAATCAATCAAGCTTGACCGTGTTACGATTCGGCATCTGCAAATCCAATGCATATATATCAGATTGTTCTGAATATATCACTGCAATAACCAACAAAGGATGCCATCATGAAGAGATATCGGTTCGCATTTGTCGCATCATTGTTTTTTTTGCTTCCTGGGTCTGCTATTTCATCTTCCGGATTTGGGAGTGATCTGGGAGAATATCAATCCGCCGTGATGTCGATTCTCCGATTGCATCTCAAGGCGATCGAAACCTTGGCAGCCAATCAGAAACACCAATACGCGGAGAACATGTTGCGGCACGCCACGGCGTTGCGTTCGAGCGCGCAGTTGTTGGACCACGTCTATCCGGATAGGCCCGAGAACCGTGCGACACAAGCCGGTTCCGAAACCTCCTGGAATGATCGCAAGGGGTTTGATGACCAGGTGGAACGCAGTTTGAAGGCCACCAAAGAGTTGGTCAAAGCCTCCGAGCAGTGGATGAAAGGCCATCGCGAACCGATGACTGGCGCCATCAAGAGCGTGCGTGAATCGTGCGATTCATGCCACAAGATTTTTCGTGCCCACTAACGTTCAAGATGATTGAAATCCATCTCACTCTCCGACCTTGGAACCTTCGTTTGGGAGGTTCCAAGGTCCAGAGTCGCAACCGGCGAGACAATCTTTCATCCCCTTTCGTATGACAGGAACCCCATCATGACGCTCCCGCGTGGGCTGCCTTCAGCCCCACACAGCACTGCCCATCCCAGGCTTGGACAGATGACTCCCGACGAGGCGCTCAATCGGATCGGCGATCCAGAAACCATTTTTATCGATATCCGCTCCGAAGCTGAACATTTTTTTGTTGGTAGTCCGCCGAACATTCTCAACATCCCCTGGCAGGAGATACCGGATTTCAACATCAATCCCCGCTTCGCTGACGAGGTTCTCATGGCCGCGCGTGACAAGAGCCGACATATCCTGCTGATCTGTCGCTCCGGACACCGTTCCATCGATGCGGGCAATTTTTTGATTGGCGCGGGCTTTGAACGGGTCTCCCATGTTCTGGAAGGGTTCGAGGGAGACAAAAACGCCGAACACCAACGTTCCAGCGTGAATGGTTGGCGATTCCGTGGCTTCCCTTGGGTGCAATGCTAATATTATGATCTGGACTTTAGAGTTTCAAAAAATGAAGGCCATCAAAATTAATCCTTGACATA